>JBMFWV010000008.1:0-66264 GCA_049964915.1 Rhizomicrobium sp. | reverse complement strand
TCAAACAGACCGCCCTTCTTGAGGAAATCAACGAAGAACGGCAGCTGCCCGAGCGTCGTCGCCGCCGCCTCCTGGTCCCATTCGACATGCACCGGGCCCAAAAAGCTGTCGAGATCAACGCCCGCCGACGGATCGCTTTCGACAACCAGGGGTTGCTCACCCAACAGGTGAGCCGACAAAGAAGAGGTATCGCGCATCATGCCCTCAAGAATGCGCGATTCCCACCCATCCGCAAAATCTCAACTGCGGTTTTTAGGTTCACCATCGGGCAGTCGCGCCAGAAGCTCCACGCCATCTATGTCAGGAAGTCCGATGTCGAGAAAGACAAGGTCCGGTTTCTCAGCTTCAAGAAGCGCAATTGCACTGGCGCCGTCATCAGCCTCGCCGACAATCGCGATATCGGTCTCAGCCTGCAGATAAAGCCGTACGCGTTCGCGCGCCAGGCTGACATCATCGATGATAACCGCCCGGATCATGCTCAGGACTGATCATGTTTGAGTGGCAGGCGCACACGCGTACACGCCGGTGGACCCGGATCGAAATGAAGCCGCTGCGCTGAACCGTAAAGTGCCACGATGCGGTCTCGGACATTGGCAAGACCAAGACCTGTACCCGGTTTGCCATCGCAATTCTCAGGTACATCGTTGCTGATGGCGATGATCAGTTCTCCGGACTGTGTGTGGGCATCGATGCGCACAAGCCCACCTTCGCGCCGACCTGCGATACCATGCAGGATGGCATTTTCCACGAGCGGTTGCAGAAGCAGGCAAGGTATGAGCGCCTGCCAGGCCTCCGGTGCGATTTCGAAAGACGTCGAAAGCCGCTCTGGCATCAGCAGCCTGTAAAGATCGAGATAATCCTGAACGAATGCCAATTCCTCCTTGAGTGGAATTTCCTGCGCACGCTCGCTGAGTGTGGTCCGCAGCAGTTCACTCAACTGGGCGATAGCCCACCGCGGAAATTGCGTTGAGCGTGTTGAAGAGAAAATGGGGACGGATCTGCGCTTGCAGGGCCTTGAGCTCGGCGCGGGCAAGATGTCGTTCGCGCAGGCGTGCCCGCTCGAAATAGGCCCTGGCCTGGCCGATCGCAATCACGGCAATATAGAAGGGTAAGCTATAGAACGAAGTGATATAGACAGCCCCCGCCAAGCGCCGCAGGTCGTGGCGGGCAAACCCGCCGGAGAGCAGCACATTCAGACCATAACCCGAGGTCACGGCGAGGGGGGTCACGATGATGCCGAGCGCCGCGAGCACAAGAAGCGGTCGGAGGATGGCCTGCTCGGTGATCGCGAAACGTTGGCTGAACCTGAACAGGAGAGGTGTCAAAGCCATCCAGGGCACAAAGCCGACCAGAACATAAAGAAAGATCGCAGCAAAACCGGCCTCAGCAACCGGAGTATGTTCGAGGAGTTGCATTGCCACGGTAGGCGGCGTCCAGGCCGCTGCCATCAAGGTCCAGCCGGCGATGACGATGAAGGCTTTGATCGCCACGTCCCTTCGGGCGTTCATGGCACCACCTCGTCCGACGATGGGGGGCATTGAGGTCGGGTGGGCGCCAGGTCGCCCCCGGTCGGTCGTGTCACGGCAGAGCGGGGATTTTGCCATGCGACCTTGAAGGGAGAGAGGACAGTCATGGTGAATGGCGTGCCCATGGCTTAGTTGCCGCTTAGTTCAACCACATCCTCATAGGTTTTTAGGCCGGGCTTCTGGGCATTGACCAGTACAGCCATGTTGCCTGGCAGATGCTCATTCTTCCACATCTTGGTGTGCGCGCGGGGAATATCGGCCCAGGAAAAGACCTCACTCATGCACGGATCAAGGCGACGTTCCAGCATCAGCCGATTAGCCTGGCTCGCCTGATAGAGGTTGGCAAAATGACTGCCTTGGATGCGCTTCTGTCGCATCCAGACATAGCGCGCATCGAAGGTGATGTTGTAGCCCGTGGTACCGGCGCAAAACACCACCATGCCCCCACGTTTGACGACAAGACACGACACCGGGAAGGTCGCCTCGCCGGGATGCTCGAACACCATGTCGACGTCATTGCCCTTGCCGGTGATCGACCATATCGCCTTGCCAAAATTGCGCGCATCTTTGAGCCAGCGATCATAATCGGGTGTGCCAACCGATGGCATGGGGCCCCAACACTGGAAATCCTTGCGGTTGATGACGCCCTTTGCGCCCAGGCTGAGCACGAATTCACGCTTGGATTCATCTGATATCACGCCGATGGCGTTGGCGCCTGAAACGGCGCAGAGCTGCACTGCAAAGCTGCCAAGCCCGCCGCTGGCACCCCAGACAAGCACGTTATGGCCAGGACGCAGTATATGTGGTCGATGTCCGAAGAACATGCGGTAGGTGGTAGCGAGAGTGAGCGTATAGCAGGCGGCCTCTTCCCAGCTGAGATGGCGCGGACGCTCCATGAGCTGACGATCCTGCACCCGGGCAAATTGGGCAAAGCTGCCGTCAGGCGTCTCATAGCCCCAGATACGCTGACTGGGAGAGAACATCGGATCGCCGCCATTGCATTCTTCGTCATCGCCATCATCCTGATTGCAATGGACGACCACCTCATCGCCGACTTTCCAGCGCGTGACCTTCGAACCCACGGCCCAAACGACACCGGACGCGTCGGAGCCGGCAATATGGTACGGCCATTTATGGCCATCGATGGGTGACACTGGTGTCCCCAGCGCGGCCCATACGCCATTGTAATTGACGCCCGCGGCCATCACGAGGATGAGCACGTCATGGGAATCGAGTTCCCAGGTCGGAACCACTTCAAGACGCATCGAGCTTTCCGGCGGGCCATGGCGCTCCTTGCGGATGGTCCAGGCATACATCGTTCTGGGGACGTGACCGAGTGGCGGGATCTCCCCGATCTCGTAAAGATCCTTGCCGGGGGCAGGCGATGTGCCGGACTGCGTCAGTGGCATGGCTGAACCGTTCTGATCCGCGCCGCGTGACGCGGCAGTTTAGATACTCAGGATTGGTCCCTGGCCAGCGCGATGGCAAGGCTTTTCGCCTCGCCACCAAATAGGTGGTGAGGATTACTCTCGAATCCTGATCGGGCAGCTCGGTCATTGGGCAATCACCTGCGGCTTCAAGATCCCGCGGATCTTGCGCATAAGGCTGTTCGCGGCGCAGACCCCCATTCGGCAAGGCGCGCGAACCTTGGGCGCGAAGCTGGAGGAGCTGATAAAGGCGGGCCCGGAGCTTCATCTTCCTTTGCGCTCATTGGCAGCCTCCTTTGGCTTCGCCCCCGAGTCCCAGCCCCATGCGTAAGGGCACTTGGTGCGCAGAAAGGGGCCTGCGCCCCAGCGGCTAGGACACCCCAGGACTTAAGCGTGGCAAGGCTTGCGCGCGGAGGCACAGGCGGGCGATGCTGCGGCGCAACCTATGGCGCTGCCATGAGGGCGCCAAGAGAAACTTGATGCGCGACAAGCCCTGGATTTTCCGTACCTATGCCGGCCATTCCAGTGCCGCGGCCTCCAATGCGCTTTATCGCGCCAATCTGGCGAAGGGCCAGACTGGACTTTCCGTGGCATTCGATCTGCCCACCCAGACCGGTTATGACAGTGATCATGCACTGGCGAGCGGTGAGGTTGGGAAAGTTGGCGTTCCCATCTGTCATCTGGGAGATATGCGTACGCTGTTCGACGGAATTCCGCTCGCGCGCATGAACACCTCCATGACCATCAATGCGCCAGCGGCCTGGCTACTTGCGCTTTACGTGGCGGTGGCAGACGAACAGGGAGCGGCGCGGCGCGAGCTTTCCGGTACCACCCAGAATGACATCATCAAGGAGTATCTGGCCCGTGGTACCTATATTTTTCCACCGGCCCCGGCATTAAAGCTAACCAATGACATCATTGCGTTCACGGTCAGTGAGCTGCCCAAATGGAATCCGATCAATCTGTGCTCGTACCATCTGCAGGAGGCCGGTGCCGAAGCAGTCGAAGAGGCCGCTTTCGCGCTGGCTGCGGCGATCGCCGTCCTTGATCGGCTGAAGACCAGCGGGAGTCTTGATGGCGACGGATTTGTTCAGTCCGTTGGCCGCATCTCGTTCTTCGTCAATTCCAGCGTCAAGTTCATCACTGAAGTCTGCAAGTTGCGGGCGATGGCTGCGTTGTGGGACGACATCACCAAAGAGCGTTTCGGCGTCGAGGATGCGCGGTTACGGCGTTTTCGCTATGGCGTGCAGGTAAACTCGTTGAACCTGACCGAGCAGCAGCCGGAGAACAATGTCTACCGGATTCTGTTTGGCATGCTTGGTGTGACGCTCTCCAAAGACGCCAGGGCCCGTGCCATTCAGTTGCCGGCGTGGAATGAGGCGCTGGGACTTCCGCGCCCCTGGGATCAGCAATGGTCACTGCGGTTGCAGCAGATAGCGGCCTATGAAACCGATCTTCTGGAGCATGATGATATTTTCACTGGCTCGCACGTTATCGAGGCTCGTGTTGCGCAGCTGAGGGAGCAGATCACGCGCGAGATCGCCCGAATTGACGAGCTTGGTGGAGCTGCGAGCCAGTCCGCGCTCGAATACATGAAGGAGCGGCTTGTGCAGTCACACGCCGCGCGCATTGAAGCCATCGAGTCCAGTAGTGAGATCCGGGTCGGTGTGAACGCCTATCAAGACAGTGAGCCGTCACCATTGACGCTTGGTGAGGAAGCCTTTGTCACGGTAGATGCACGCGTGGAGGACGAGCAGATTGATCGGCTTCAGCGGTGGCGCGCGCAGCGTGATCAGAGGGCCGTCGATGTGAGCTTGAAGGAACTGGCGATGGCGGCGCGCGAAGGACGCAATGTGATGGAGGCATCCATCGCCTGCGCCAATGCAGGGGTGACAACCGGAGAGTGGTCCGACACGTTGCGCCGTCTTTTTGGCGAATATCGCGCGCCCACCGGTATCGGCGCAGAGGCGCCGGCGCGCAATGACGCCCGCATCATGGCCTTACGCGAAAAGGTGGAGGCGGCTTCTGCCCGGCTCGGTCGGCGACTGTGTTTCTTGGTGGCCAAGCCCGGCCTTGATGGTCACTCCAATGGTGCAGAGCAGATTGCCATTCGGGCCCGTGATGCCGGTATGGAGGTGAGCTACGAGGGAATCCGCTTCACCGTCGAGGAGATCGTGGAGGCGGCGCGCAGGAAGCGTCCGCATGTGATCGGCTTGTCAATTCTCTCGGGCAGCCATGTTGCGCTGAGCAGAGAGCTCGTCGCGGGGCTTGCAGCCGCCGGGCTGGCGGAGATCAAGGTCGTGGCCGGCGGGATCATCCCCAAGGAGGACGAGGCCAGGCTGAAGGCCGGGGGCATTGCCGCGGTTTTTGGCCCCAGCGATTACGACCTGACCCGTGTGATGGAGGAGATCATCGTCCTCGCCTCTCCGCCCGGGCACTGATCGACCCTCAGGACCTTCCAATATTCCATTGAAACCAATCACTTAAGGTGCAAGCCCGTAACCAAGGCAGTCCCGATTGACATACAGTACTCTGCACAATAGAGTGCTCTGACATTAGCGGGAGTTCGACACATGCCTCTGTCCAACAGCGAAGCGAAGCTGGCGCTCGATGACATCGCCCGGGTGGGGCGGCGCAGCTTTAACGCCCATGGCTACGCCGCGGCGGCTCCGCAGCTCATGCTGTGGGGCGTGCTCTGGCTTCTTGGTTATGGTGGGACCTACTTCTTTCATACCTATGCAGGCTGGATCTGGATCGGCATTATAATTGCCGGCTCCATCGGCAGCTTCTGGATTGGCATCTCAAGCAAGCCCGTAACCGCGCCAAAGTTCAGCTGGCGCATCTTTTTCACCTGGCTTGCGGCGCTGGGCGCAATCAGCTCGGTGCTTGCGATCTTCGCGCCCTTCACTGGAACGCAGATCGGAACCTTGTTCCCACTCATCGCCGGCTGGTCCTATGTGTTCCTCGGGGTGTGGCTCGGGCCGCGTTTTGTGGTCGCGGGCTTGCTTATCGTTGGCCTAACGCTGTTCGGCTTTTTCGGGCTGTCGCCAGAGCATTTCATATTGTGGATGGCCTTTGTTGGCAGCGTCACGCTGATCGGCACCGGCCTTTGGCTGAGGAGGGCCTGACATGGAACAGCCCGATTCCGTCATTCACCAGCCTGTACGGCTTAAGATCATGTCGGCCCTGAAGGCTTTGCCAGCGGGGGCCCAATTGGAATTCGTGCGCCTCAAAGCGCTGGTGGGCGCCACCGAAGGTAATCTGGGCGCCCATCTGCAGACATTGGAAACCCAGGGCTATATCGCGGTCGAAAAGGATTTCGTCGGCAAGAAGCCGCGCACCCGCATCACCCTCACCAAAGACGGACGACGCGCCTTCGAAGCCTATGTCGATTATCTGCGCGACATTGTCGGCAGCCTCTAGGCCGCTTTCCTCCTCCGTATCATCGCATCACACCCAGGCATTGGAGAACAACGATGGCGCTCAGCAGATATTTGTGCGTTGGCAGTGTCCTCACCTTGAGTATCGGCCTGTGCCTGCCTGCTCAAGGACACGAACGCAATCGCCTTTTCCCCGGGGACAGGTTGGTCGTCACCCCCCGATTTTCTGATGAGATCGTCGGTCATGGACCGGATCTCGTGTTCATTCCCGGTCTTGCGTCCAGCAGGACCACCTGGAAGACGATCGCCACCATACTCAAAGACAGCTATCGCCTCCATCTCATCCAGATCGCGGGCTTTGCCGGAGAACCGGCACGGGCCAATGCGGAAGGCCCCGTGCTGCTCCCCACCGCACAGGCGCTTGATGCTTACTTACATGCGCAGCATTTGACGCCAGCGACGCTCATCGGCCATTCCCTGGGTGGCACCATTGTCCTTTACCTAGCAGAGCATGATCGCCGTGACCTGCAGCATGTGATGGTGGTGGATGCGCTGCCATTTGCCGGCGTCCTTGTCGGTCAAACTACACTTGAGGGCGCGCAGCCGATCGCCCAGGCGATACGTGCCCATCCCGCTCCCGAGCCTGCCGCTGAGACCGCACGGATGATGGCCACGATGGCGATCAGCACAGCCAACCAGAATCGTATCGCCGGCTGGAGCCGACGCAGCGATCCCACCACCGTTGCCAACGCATTTGCTGACGACATCACACTCGATCTGACGCCAGAACTTGGACGGATCCATACGCCAGTGACATTGGTTTATCCTGACTATGCTCCGCTCGGAATTGCCCACGGGAAAACCCGCGCCCGGTATCTCCATGCCTTTTCCGGCCTGAAAGCGTTGACGGCCGTCGAGATCCACAACTCCCTGCATTTTGTCATGTTTGATCGCCCTCGGCGCTTTGCTGCGGTGCTCAAGCAGTTTCTCTCTCACGGGCGATCTCGCTAAGTACGCTGGCGTTGTGCCCATGGAGATTGAATGTGGCCATTGGGCTTCCAAGGCAAAGTGGGCGTAGTCAGGCTCCCGACACATGAATGGCCTGCTCATTGGCGCAATGGAGTGCCTCAGTCCTGTGAGGTCCCGCATTGAGGTAAAGGCGACGGAAGCAAGACAGACAACGCGAAAAGAAGCACCGCCCCTTCCGTCTGCCTGCAGACAAAAAAAGCGGCGGGCCGAAGCCCGCCGCAAAAGTCGACGTAGATACTGACTTACATGTTGATGGTGATGTCGGCGAACAGATACCTGCCCATCGCATCGTAGACCTGCGGATAGGTGTTGCCGTTGCCGCTGGTGCCCGCGATCGAAGTGATCGGCGGATTGTTGTCGAGCACGTTGTTGATACCGACATGCAGCATGGTGTTGTGCGGCAGTGGGAAGCCAGCAGCCAGATCCATGTAGTTCTCGGATGGCAGCTGATAGTCGAGCGCGGTGCTGCTGTAATCAAACGCCGTGACCGACGAGATGTACCGCCAGGTTGCCGACACTGAGATATCATCCCAAGGCGTATTCCAGGTTGCTTGCAGACGATGTCTCCAATCCGGATTTGGCGTACCGCAGGCATTACCATACTTGCCAATGCAGTCATACGTCGGCACACCCGGAATGCCCGGGTTGGTGACAAGCTGGTTGACCCAGGTACCGGTGAGGCCAAAGGTGACCTGACCATAGCCGGCCGCACCCACATCAGCCAGATCGAGCTGATAGAAGGCGTTGATGTCGATGCCGTCCTCCTTGAGGCTACCAACGTTGGTATTGAGGTCGGAGACAAATCCGCTCCCAACCCAGAGCTGGCCAAGCGCGTTACGATGGATAAGCGCGCAGGACGAGGCGATGCTGTACTGATAGCAAGCGGCCAGGGTATTCGTTGCTCCGACCGTGCTGATCAGGTTCTTGATGTTGATGTTCCAGTAGTCGATCGACCCGCTGAACGCCGGGATGGCGGTCGGCGTGAACACTGCACCAAGGGTCCAGGTATTGGCAGTTTCCGGACGAAGGTCCGGGTTACCACCAGCCAGGAAGTTATACTGGCCGGCCGGGCTGGTCAGAGCCGCGCTCTGATACTGGGCCGCCGGAACACCGGTTGCCAAGCACTGAGCCATAGAGGCCTGATAGACGCCAACCGTGGCCGGGCCGCAAGGATCACCCGGTGAGTTGAACAGGTTGAAGCCCTGTGCCGTGTAAAGGTCGAGCACGTTTGGCGCACGCACCGCGTGATCGTAGCTACCCCGGAAACGGACGCTGTTGTCCGGAGCCCAGTCGCCACCGATCTTCCAGGTGTTGGTGGTAACCGAGGTGTTGTAGCTCGAATAACGATAGGCAAGGTCGACGCTGATGAGCTGCGCCAGCGGCATATTTTCGACCACCGGCATCGTGAATTCGCCGAAGCCTTCCGTCACGCTGGTGTTACCCGACACCGGAAGCACCGGACCACCCTGGCCTGCGCCGTCGTAGGTCTGGTACTCGAGATCGGGCAACAGGTCGAGACCGTTGGCGCGATATTCAAGACCCAGAGCCAGCTTGGCGGAGCCTTCTGCCCATGGGCTCTTGATCCCGTACTGACCAAGATCACCGTTAACTCTGGCGATCAGGTCCTGCAGGGTCGTGTTACCTTCCTGCAGCAGCGGAACGTTGAGGTAGGAAATCGCGGCCTTCGAGGGACCGGCGCCGCTGAAGATGTCATAAGGCACGCAGTTGGGATCCGTGCCGTTCAACACCGAGGCGCAAACCGGCTGGCCGTTGGCGGTATTGGTCACCACGTCCAGAGCCCGGTTCAGGCGGGTCACCGAGAACTCGTTCAGATAGTGCTCGGAGAGCAGCACCTTCGAGTACTGGCCGGATACGTCGTAATTCCAGCCCTTGGCGATGTCGCCCCTGAAACCCAGAACCGCGCGATAGGACGTGTACTGCAGATCATCGATACGCGGGCCACCTTCGACGTTGCGGCGGCCGATGTATAGGCCATGGTTAGTGGTGTTGGCGGCGATGTCGGCAGCCGTACAGCCGATGTCTGTCAGCTGGCTTGCGCTCAGAAGCGGGTTTCCGCAGTTGATGCTATTGGTACGGAAGAAGTCACCCGACGGAGCAATCTGGGCCAGCGTCTCGTAGTTGGTGAACATCAACTGGCTGTAGATTTCTACGTGATCGTTGACGCGATAGTGGCTGAAGGCGCCAAACGAATAGCGCGTATCAGGACGCTGGAAGTAGTTGAGCGGCCCGTAGTTATACTCGTCGGCCGGGCTCCACGGAACGAAGGTGCCGGGGGTCTTGCCGAGCGTATAGTCATAGGTCGAGAAGTTGGTGAAACGGCCCGGATAAGAGGTCGAAGAACCACCGCACTTGAAGGTGTTCGCTGCGGTGAGCCCGGACACGGCGCACGATGAATAGTCGTAATTGCTTTCCAGGATCGGCTGGTCGTTACGATACTCGAAATACGCAGTAATGTTGCCCTTGCCGTTCGGGGAATTGACACCCAGCATGGCACTGAGATCAAGGCCGCGACCGACCATCACGCTGCTCGGCGGCAACTTGAACTGGGTCGGGTTGCTCGCGCCGAGCGCCTGGATGCTGCTGCGGATACCGCCCTGATTGCTGCCGTTTTCGTGCTGGTAGATGCTGTACTCGGCATTGAGCTGAAAGCCCTGGAAGTCCTTCTTCATGATGAAGTTGACAACGCCGGCGATCGCGTCCGAGCCATAGGTTGCAGAGGCGCCACCCGTCAGCACTTCAACGCGCTGCACCATCTGGGTGGGGATTTCGTTGAGGTCGGCGGCCGGATCGGTCGGCGAGCCGTAAGGCATGCGCAGACCGTCGACCAGAACCAGGGTGCGAGTCGATCCGAGGTTACGCAGGCTGATCGTCGCCGTACCGGTTGCACCGTTCGAGACCGTCGAGTTCTGCGCCGCAAAAGCCTGCGGCAGCTGGGTGACGAGGTCTTCGATGCGGGTCACGCCCGTGGTCTTAATATCCTGCGACGAAAGTTCCGTCACCGGACTCGTGGTTGTAAGGTTGGTGGTTGGAATGAGCGAACCCGTGACGATGACGGACTCGACATTACTTGATTGGCTGCTGGACGAGCTCTGCGCGAACGCAGTGCCGCTCAGACAAATCGCAGCCATAGATGCCGCTCCGAGGAGCAGGCTGCGCCGCAGAGCGCGATTTTTTAGTTCTTGATGCACGTGGAACCCCCTTGGTTCTGTCGTAACGACGACGGCCACCACGGACTCTGCCTTGATGGCAGCCGACCCCGCGTAGTCATGTACGCAGGGTGTCCGCTTCGCCGGGAAGCTAAGAGAGAGCAGGGAACGGGTCAAAACCGATTCACAAAAACGTTGTGTTTCCCGATGGTTCTGTGGCTTTTCTGCATCAATTTCGTGAAGCCTTAGGCATGATCGCAAACTTGAGGCCCGTCTGGCGCACGATTATAACGCAGGGCAGCTTGGCTCGGCGCTAAAACCCCAAACGGATAGAGGGGTTGGGCGCGATGTGGGCCCTCTCCCGGTGCGAGCTTCCGAGCCCATCCATTCCGCGTTAGGGTCCTGCCTGAGTGTTGCCATTCTGCACCGCCCCTTGTTCCAACGGACAGCGAAAGAGCCCTCTTGTGACCACGGTCTTGCTCTCCAGTGCGGCCTGTCTTGCCCACGACACCCCGCCCGGTCATCCCGAATGCCCGGACCGGCTGCGTGCGGTATTGCGGGCACTGGAAGCCGAGCCCTTTCAATATCTGGTACGGGCAGAGGCTACGCCTGCAAACCCTGAGGCCCTTAAGAGGGTACACAGCGCGGAACTCGTGGGCGCCATCCTCGGGCCCTGGGCGCAAAGGGCACACGCGGAGGTGTATTTTTCCATCGATGCCGACACGGTGATGAGTGCGGGCACCGCCGAGGCGGCACAGCTGGCCGCCGGGGCGGTGATCGATGCCGTGGATCTCGTGGTCAGCGCGAAGGCGCGCAACGCCTTCTGCGCAGTACGTCCGCCCGGCCATCACGCCGAACCTGAGCGGGCGATGGGCTTCTGCTTCTTCAACAATGTGGCAGTGGGAGCGCTCCATGCGCGCGCGGTGCACGGACTTCGCCGCGTCGCGGTGCTTGATTTTGACGTCCATCACGGCAATGGCACCCAAGAGATCGCCCAGTCCGATCCGGACTTCTTCTACGGCTCCACCCACCAGTGGCCGCTTTATCCCGGAAGCGGCAGCGCCGATGAGAGAGGCTGTGCGGGCAATATTATAAATGTCCCGCTTGCTCCGGGCTCCGACGGCACGGCGCTGCGCCGGGCCTTTGGCGAGAAAATCTTTCCGGCGCTTGAGAGCTTTGCCCCCGACATCGTGTTCCTGTCCGCCGGCTTCGACGGCCACTGGGCCGACCCGCTCGCCGATTTACGCTTTACCGCCAAGGACTTCGCCTGGCTCACCCAGCAAACTTGCAGCCTCGCCGACACAGTTTGCGGCGGGCGCGTTGTATCGACGCTGGAAGGCGGCTATGACCTCGCCGCGCTGGCGCAATCAGCGGCCGCCCATGTGGAGGCCCTGATGGGCCGGCCTTGAGATGCAACTGAAAGACCCAGGCCATGGCCGCCGCTTCGTCCAAATCTGCCTCCAAGCCAATCGAAGAGCTGAGCTTTGAGGCTGCCTTGCGGGAATTGGAGGAGATCGTCGGCCGGCTCGAGCAGGGTAACGTCGATCTTGAGGACTCGATCGCGCTGTACGAGCGTGGCCAGACGCTCAAAAGCCATTGTGAGGCCAAGCTCAAGGCGGCGGAGACACGGCTGGAAAAAGTGGTGGCCGGACCCAAGGGGGCAAGCGGCCTCGAGCCTTTGGATCTTTCCTAAGCCGAGCCGGGCGCAAGCGTCGAAGCTGGACTTTTCGGGACCGTTTTGATGAGCACAGAGCCGCAGGCGCCCAGCGCCATGATCGGACCGGCGTTGCAGGAAGCGGCAAGCTTTGCCGAGCGCACGCTCACGGCCCTGCTGCCGCAACCGGCCGGACCACAAGGTGCGCTGATCGATGCCATGCGGAGGGCGGTTCTCGCCCAGGATCGAGGTCTGCGGGCATTTTTTGTGCTGCAGAGTGGACGGCTGTTCGGCGTCGATCGCCAGCCTCTCGGCCGGGTCTGTGCCGCAGTGGAATGCCTCGCCGCCGCCAGTCGCCTCGCGACGGCCCCGCTTGGCCCGCTGGCACTCTTCGCCGGCGAGGGCCTCATGGCAGAAGCCTTTGCCCTTCTTGGATCTTCGGAGGCGATGACCGACCCTTTTCTGCGTGCCGAAGCCATGGCGCGCCTTGCCCACTGTGCCGGCCATGCCGGGCTGTTGGGCGGTCAAAGCGCTGAATTGATGGCAGAAACCGAAGGGGAGGCATGCTCGTTACCCCAGATCAGCCGTCGCCAGCGCATGCGTGTGGCGGCCCTGATTGGGTTTTGCTGTGAGGCCGGGCCGCTGCTGGCCAAGGCTTCCCCTTCGGCGCGCCATGCATTATCCGCATACGGACAAGATGTCGGCCTGGCCCTCGCGATGGCCGCAGATCTTGCCGACCCCTCTTCGCCGGCAGGACAAAGTGTCATTGCCGCTCTCGGCCTCACACGGGCTGAGGCGCATGGTGCCGCGCTTGCCGAGCAAGCCGTGCATCACCTTGATTTGTTCGATGAAAAGGCCGACCTTTTGCGCGCAGCCGCGAGATTTGCGGTAACGGCGCGCGACTAAGGCGGTGGTAAGGAGTGCTTGAATGACAGTGCCGAGCAAGACGCCTCTTCTTGACCGCGTGCGCATACCTTCGGACCTGCGTGCGCTGAAACGCGAGGAGCTTCGCCAACTCGCCGATGAACTGCGTCAGGAAACCATTGATGCGGTATCAGTGACCGGCGGCCATTTGGGTGCCGGTCTAGGCGTGGTCGAACTTACCGTGGCGCTCCACTACATCTTCAATACGCCGGATGACAAACTGATCTGGGATGTCGGACATCAGGCCTATCCGCACAAAATTCTCACCGGCCGACGGGATCGCATTCGCACGTTGCGCCAGGGCGGGGGACTTTCGGGATTCACCAAGCGCTCCGAGAGCGAGTATGATCCATTTGGTGCCGCCCATTCCTCAACCTCGATATCTGCCGGTCTCGGCTTTGCCGTCGCACGCGATCTGAAGAACGAGAATCGCAATGTCATCGCCGTGATCGGGGATGGCGCCATGAGTGCGGGCATGGCTTATGAAGCCATGAACAATGCCGGGGCGACGGATGCACGCCTCATAGTTATCCTCAACGACAACGATATGTCGATCGCCCCGCCGGTCGGAGCGATGAGCGCCTACCTGGCACGACTGGTGTCAAGCCGACCCTATCGTGAGCTGCGCGAATTCGGTAAACGCATCGCCCACTGGTTGCCCAAGCCCGTCGAGCTGACCGCCAAGCGCGCCGAGGAATATGCCCGCGGCATCGCCATGGGTGGCACGTTGTTCGAGGAGCTGGGCTTTTACTATGTGGGCCCGATCGACGGACACAATCTCGAACACCTCATTCCGGTGCTCGAGAATATCCGGGACAGCAAGAACGGTCCGGTGCTGATTCATGTCGTCACCAAGAAGGGCAAAGGTTACGCGCCCGCCGAGTCTGCCGCCGATAAGTATCATGGTGTCAGCAAATTCAATGTCCTTACCGGCGAACAGAAAAAGCCCAATGCCAAGGCGCCGAGCTATCAGAACGTCTTTGGCCAGGAACTCGCCAAGCATGCCGAACAGGATGCGCGCATTGTGGCGATCACCGCAGCAATGCCCTCCGGCACCGGTGTCGACATTTTCGGCAAAGCCTTTCCCAAACGTACCTTTGATGTCGGCATCGCCGAACAGCATGCGGTGACCTTCGCAGCTGGTATGGCGGCCGATGGCATGAAGCCGTTCTGTGCGATCTATTCGACGTTTCTACAGCGCGGCTATGACCAGGTGGTGCATGATGTCGCCATTCAGGGTCTGCCGGTGCGTTTTGCCATGGACCGCGCAGGACTGGTGGGCGCCGATGGTCCAACCCATGCGGGCGCGTTCGACATCGCCTATCTTGGTACCCTGCCTGGCTTCGTCCTGATGGCGCCTAGCGATGAAGTCGAGCTCATGCACATGGTGGCGACGGCAGTCGAGATTAATGATCGGCCGAGCGCCCTACGCTATCCGCGCGGTGAAGGCATAGGCCTGGAACGTCCGCCGATCGGCACTGCACTCGAACTTGGCAAAGGGCGAATCATCAAGGAAGGCAACTCCATTGCCATCCTCAGTTTTGGAGCCCGTCTCGAGCAGTGTCTGTTGGCTGGCGAGAAGCTTGCCCATTATGGTCTTTCGGCAACCATCGCCGACGCCCGCTTTGCCAAGCCGCTCGATACCGATCTCATCCGACGTCTGGCCCGCGAACATGAAGTGCTGATCACCATCGAGGAAGGCTCCATTGGCGGCTTCGCCGCCCAGGTGATGCAATTCCTGGCGCTGGATGGTCTGCTTGATCGCGGCCTGAAGATCCGGCCGATGACCCTGCCAGATCGCTACATCGACCAGGACACCCCTGAAAAGATGTATGCGGCGGCCGGCCTCGATGCCAAAGCGATTGTTGCCATGGCCTTGGGGGCTCTGGGCCGTGAGCAGGAAGCTGCCGCAATCGCGTGAGCGACGGGACGCGGGCAGATCGCTTCCTGGTTGATCATGGCTATGCCAAGAGCCGTGCCGAAGCCCAGGCGGCGATCCGCGCCGGTCAGGTCACGGTCGATGGCGCGGTGCTAAGACGCGCCTCGCAGCACCTCAGGGACGGCGCTCTGATCGGCTACGTTCCGGTTCATCGCTATGTCTCGCGCGGCGCCCTCAAGCTTATCGCAGCGCTCGATCAGTTCGGATTTTCGCCGCTTGCGCGCAGCTGTCTGGACATCGGAGCCTCAACCGGTGGCTTCACTCAGGTGCTGCTCGAGCGCGGCGCCAAACGGGTCACGGCGGTCGATGTGGGCCATGGGCAAATGGATCCCGTGCTTGCCGCGGACCCACGGGTGGAGCTCTGTGAGGGCGTCAATGCTCGACAGCTTCCGACCTCGCGTATCGGTCGGCCCGAAGCCATCGTGGTAGACGTCAGCTTTATTTCGCTGACGCTGGTATTGCCGCCGGCCATGACGCTGGCCGCAGCGGGGGCGTGGCTCGTCGCCTTGGTCAAGCCGCAATTTGAAGTCGGCCGCGAACACATCGGCCGCGGCGGACTTGTGCGTGACGCAGCCGAGGCTCTTGGCGCTGCCGAACGCATCGCTCTCTTCGTTGCGCAACAGCCGCAATGGACCCTCCGCGGGCTCATTCAAAGCCCGATTGCAGGCGGCGATGGCAACCGGGAATATCTCCTGGGCGCTCAGAAAAACGAGGGTGGGGCGGGGTAGGTCGCAAGCACCGGCCCCAGAGCCTCGGCCAGAGGCATCAGCCAGGGCTCATAATGATGCCAATGCGCGCCAGTATCCTTGCGCATCGGCTGGCGCACCTGCTCGGCGCTCGGGGTCACGATTGGCCGTTGCGTCGTATGGGGACGCAGACAGGCGTCTTCAAAGCCGAGCCTGCAATAGGCAAGCAGCGCGCGTATCTGTACCTCTGGTTCATCAACAAGCTGTTCGTAGATGACGCGATGGACGCGGCCAGGCAGCACGCTGTCATAATGGGCCATCAGCGCGACATAGGCACGGTAAAAGCGAGCAATGTCACGCAGGCGATAACTGAATTCGTGTCCGCGCCCGAACAGATGCATGAAGTTTGACAGACCGCAGGCCATCGGATGTCGGCGCACGTCGATGATCGCGGCGTTGGGATAGAGCAGATGAATGAGACCCACATGGAGAAAGTTATTGGGCAGCTTGTCTATGAAGCGATGCCGGGGGGTTCTTTTGAGGATCAGGGCCTGACGCAGATAGAGTCCGGCGAGTTCCGTGAGCTGCCCGTCAGCTGCTTGGCATAACGTCTGCGGATAAGCGGCATCGCCTTTGCCGCCGGTCAGGCTGCCTGCAAGCTCATAGATTAAAGGCAGTTCCCCCAACGCCTCAACCTCGCTGTGGCTGGCGAGGATCTGTTCGACCAACGTCGAGCCGGAACGGGGCATGCCAACGATAAAGATGGGCTGCACATCGGTTAAACCAGTGCCGGCACGCTGCCGGAAGAAGCCGTGAGTCAGGATTTGCCCCGCACGCGCGACGATGCCGTCAACGGCCTCGCAGTCAAAGGTCACCCGCATGCGTTCAAGGGCATTGCCGGTGGCGAAGTTACGGAAAGCCTCCTCATAGTGTCCGAGCTGATCCAACGCCTGGCCAAGAGCAAAGCGCAAGGAGACGACTGTCTCCGTATCCAAATCCGTTCGTCTGAGGGAAAGCTTCATCGCTTCGGCATCTGCTTCGCTGAAGCGATAGGTCTTCATGTCGGCGAGTCCCAAATACGCGGCACCACAATAACGATCGACTGCGATCAAACGGCTATAGAGATCGATGGCTTCCTCGCGTGCGCCTGTCACCCGCAAAAGATGAGCCAGCTGCAGTATCGCATCCGGCGCCGTCGGGCTGAGCGCGAGAAGCTGACGGGCGACCGCAACCGCACCAGCGAAATCGCCAACATCGGCAAGTCCGCGCAGCTTGAGCCTGAGAAGTTCGGCCTCTGCAGGCCGCGCGCCCAACAGCTTTTCGATATGTTCCAGGGCCTGCGGAAACCGTCCCTGGGAAAAGAGGGTGTCAATATAGTCCAGCTGCGCTGGCCGGAATGAGGGAGCGCGCGCGACCACCTCGGCCAATAGCAGCAAGGCGTCGTCGCTGCGGCCAGTTTGACGGCAAATCGCCGCAAGGACGCGCAGCGCCAGAATGTCAGTCGGCGTGGATAAGAGCCGCAGCCTTATCTGGGCTTCCGCGCTCTGGGCGCGTCCGGTCCTTAGCGCGTCGACGGCGTCATGAAGCAGTGGATCGCTTGCTGCTTCCTTTGCGAAGCGCCCATAGGCTTGATCGGCCGCATCAAACTCGCCCAGGGCATAGAGTGCATCGCCCAAAGCGCGCCAGGCCGGAACCAAAGCGGCGTCACGGCCGACAGCGCGCCGCAAGGCAGCAGCTGCAAGAGGCCATGCACCCTGAGCCGAGAGGACAAGGCCAAGCTCGTGCTGCAAGGCGGGCCAGTCCGGCTTGCGCCTGTCGAGCGCCTCCAGTATGGCGAGCGCCTCAGGGTTCCTGTCTTGCCTCCTCAAAGCCTCGGCGAGAACGAGCAGCGCGTCTGGGTCGTCGGGTTTCGTTTCCAAGATGGAGCGAATCTCGGTTTCCGCCCGCACGGGATCTGTCTGCATCCAGTGAGCTGCGCCGACAATGGCGGCAGATTTTTTTCGGGTGGGGCGCGAACGAGGCAATAGTCGCATCCGGTTGAACCGTCCTGCGATCAATGTAGCTGCTGTGTCCGCTTGTCAACGCGAGAGCCATTGCGAAGTCCACACCGCACGCCACGCCGGCGGCGGTGTACCTGCATGCGCTTTGCATGCGTTCAAAGTTTCTCTGTTCGCAGCGACCCTGCCATCGTCCGACAGATGCTGGCGGGCAGAAGGCTTCCTTTAGGTTCAGAACGCGGATGGGACGGCGGGGTAGCTCCCTACAACCGGACCCAGTGCGTCTGCTAGAGGACCGAGCCACGGCTGATAGTGATGCCAATGTGTGTCGGCGCTGCGGCTCAGAGGCTGGCGCACCTGTTCAGCACTGGGCGTGAGAATCGGGCGTTGGGTCAGGTGGGGCGAAAGACACGCGTCTTCAAACTCAAGCCCCAGATGGGCGAGCAGCCGTGAGATCTGCGTCTTGGGATCAAGGATGAGATCTTCGTAATGGAGCCGAAAGACCCGACCCGGAAGCACCTGGTCATAGTGATCCATGAGCTGAACATAGCTGCGATAGAAGCGGCCCATCTCATTCAGGCGGTAACTGAACTCGTGACCTGGGCCAAACAAGTGAGTGAAATTGGAAAAGCCGCAGGCCATGGGATGGCGGCGTACGTCGATGATCGCGGCCTTGGGAAACAGCAGATGGATGAGGCCGACGTGCAGAAAATTGTTGGGCGTCTTGTCGATGAAGCCCTTGCGTGACGTCGTTCTCAGCTGAGCTATGTCATCAAGATAGGCCCGCCCAAAAGCCGCCGTCGAGGCTGCATCGAGCGCGGCAAGCGCCATGTCATAGGCGGTATCGCCCTTGCCCTCGGTGATAGCGCCGGCCAGCCGGTAAAGCAGACGCAATTCACCCAGAGCTTCGAGCTGACTGTGGCTGGCCAGGATCTGTTCGACCAGCGTCGAGCCCGAACGCGGCATGCCGATAATAAAGACCGGGCTCGGGTCATCCAGACCCATCTTGGTGCGCGCGGCAAAGAAGCTCGCGCTCTGGCTTTGACGGGCGCACGCCATGGTGTCTTCGACGGCCTCGATATCGAAATCGATCTGCATCCGCTTGAGCGCATTGGCGGTAGCAAAATTTTGAAAGGCTTCTTCATACTGGCCAAGTTGATCGAGGCCATGACCAAGAGCAAAGCGCAGATCAATGCGCGCCTGATCGCTGAGATCTTTCGTCTCCAGCGCCTGCTTGATGGCTTCAACTTCGAACTCGGCGAAGCGATAGGTCTTCAGATTGGCCAGCGCGAGATAGGCTTCGCCACAGGCAGGATCTACGGCAATGACACGGTTATAGATATCGACCGCCTCGTCACTCGCGCCAACCACGCGCAACAGATGGGCGAGCCGCAGCAGGGTATCACGTGCGGTGTTGTTCTGTGCCAGCAGCTGACGCAGGATCGCGATGGCGGTGTCATAGTCGCCAAGATTTGCCACTGCGAAGGACTTCAGTCCGAGCAGGCCTGCATCGTCCGGGCGTACTGTCAGGAGCCCTTCGATGCGCATGCGCGCGTCAACGAAGCGTCCCAGCCGAAACAGCGTGTCAATATAGTCGAGCTGCGCGGGCCAGAAGGAGCGTGCCCGTTGGATCACATCGCCGAGCAGCCGTTCGGCCTCCTCGGCCCGTCCCGTATGCCGGCAAATATCGGCGAGGAGGCGGGCGGCTACGATATCACTGGGCTCGAAGCGCAGGCGCAGTCGGGCATGGGATTCGGCGATATCGGCACGGCCGTTCTGCAACGCAGCCACCGCTTCACTCAGGAGCGGGTCCGACGAGGCCAGAAGGACAAAGCGTTCATACGCAAGATCCGCCTCATCGGGTTCGCCTGCAGCGTGAAGTGCGTCGGCAAGGGCCCGCCAGGCGCTGGGCAGCGACGGCGCCAGTTCCACAGCCTTGCGCAGCGCTCCGAGTGCCAGGGGCCACGCCGCTTGCGCGGAAAGGGCGAGACCTAGTTCCTGCTGCGCAACCGCCCATTGCGGCTGCTTTTCGGCAAGCGGACCAAGCACGTGGAGCGCTTCGGCGCTGCGCCCTTGGAGGCGCAGCGCAACCGCAAGCACAAGCTGGGCCTCCGGATCGTCCGGTGTGGCCTTGAGCACCGCAATGATTTCGGCCTCGGCGCGCGCAGGATTGTCCTGCAGCAACTGGGCCGCTTTCACGACAGCAGAATTGGGAGGGTTCGGAGAAGAAGCCACTGCGGGATCCGGTAGGTTTTGGCGTCCGATCAATGGAGATGGCCCGCGGCCTTGTCAACGCAAGTCCATCTTGGCCCTGAGGGGTCCGGCGGGCTAGGAAAGGCCATGGACCCGACCCCCTCTTCGCTCTGTCCACATTTTGGTGTTTGTGGTGGCTGCCTGTGGCAGGACCTGGACAGAAAAACCTATCTGGCGCGCAAGCGCGATCTCGTCACCGCGGCCCTGAAGCACCATGACGTCCACGCCGAGGTGGCCGAGGTGGAGCCCATTGCGCCCTTTTCACGCCGCCGAGCCAGCCTGAAAGCCGAAAAGCGTGCTGACAAGGTTGCAATCGGCTTTCACGGGCGCGCCAGCCATACGCTCGTCGACATGAGGGCATGCCAGATTCTGCAGCCGGATCTTTTGGACTGTGTCGCCGGCTTGCGGGAACGGCTTGGACGGGTCTTGCGCAATGGCGACAAGATCGAGCTTTTTCTTGCCGCCTGTGCAAACGGCATCGATCTGGCGCTCAAGGGCCCCCTGGCCCACAGCCCGGCCGTGACCGCTGAGTTCGCCCGCTGGGCCGCCCAGCTCGGCCTGGTGCGCATTACGCTCAACGGACGTCTTGCCCTGCTGATGAGCACGCCGCGCCTGGCGATTGCGAGGGTCTGGATCGAGCCGCCACCAGAGGTCTTTCTGCAGCCCACGCGGGCCGGAGAAGAAAGGCTGCAGCACCTCGTCAGTGACGGACTTGGCAAGGCAAAACGTATCGCCGATCTCTTCTCCGGATGCGGCACATTCACCTTCGTAGCCGCAGAACGGGCCTCGGTGCATGCCGTCGACTCCGATCGGGCGGCCCTTGCGGCCCTGGCCGATGGCGCACGCCATGGCCAGGGCCTCAAGCCCGTTACCTGCGAGGTACGCAACCTCGCCAAGCTGCCACTGGCACCCATGGAGCTGAACCGCTTTGATGGCGTCGTCCTTGACCCACCGCGTTCCGGGGCACTGGCCCAGAGTGAAAGCCTGGGTGCCTCGAAGCTGAAGCGTGTAGTCTATGTCTCGTGCAATCCGGCCACGTTCGCCCGCGATGCCCGCCGGCTTGTGGCCTCAGGCTTCGCCATCGGCGTGGTCCAGCCGGTGGACCAATTCCTGTGGTCGGATCACATCGAGACCGTGACGGTGTTTACGCGGCTTTAGCGCGCACAAGATCGGCTGGACCGCCAGGGCGAGCGGGGGCATTGTCCGGTCATGAACAGCATGGTCAAACCCGGTCGGCGTGCACGTCTTGCCTTTGCCGGACTGCAGACGGCACGTGTTGCGTTTTACGGCACCCACTATCTTCTGGCGCGGCTATTGGCAGGCGAAACTGTGCAGCCGCGCACCCGACGAACCCATCCGCTGCCATCTCGCACCGAACTTCTTGCCGCGATTGGCGCGCTGTTTGCGCAAGACTGGCGCAATGTCGAAGAGGGACTTTATCCGCCACAGCTCGACTGGCGGGCTGAGCTCGGTCTTGCGCGCAAAAGCGTCAACTATCTCAGTGATGTACCCAAGGTGGTACGGCGCCAGCGGCACAACCGGCACCGCGAGGTCGATCCCAAGCAGGCGAAACTCCCCAACTATTATCAGCGCAATTTCCATTTCCAGACTGATGGATATCTGAGCGAGCGTTCGGCCGGCCTCTATGAGTTTCAGGTGGAGACACTGTTCGCCGGGACTGCAGGGGCCATGCGCAGACGGGCCTTCGTACCAATCGCACGCTACCTGACGCGGCGCGGTTCAGAGCCTCTCACTCTTCTCGATGTAGGAGCCGGCACCGGTGCGTTTCTGTCCTTTGTGCAGCAGCAGTGTCCGTCCCTCGCGAGCATCGCGCTTGATCTTTCCGAACCCTATCTTGCCCGTGCCCAACGCCGCGCTGTCCGACGCGGTCAGCACACCCAGTTTGTGGTTGGACCTGCGGAGGCCATCGCCCTTGGGGATGCGAGCGTCGATATCGTCTGCAGTGTTTATCTATTTCACGAATTACCGCCGGCCATCCGTGCCCAGGCTGCCAAAGAAATAGCACGCGTACTCAAGCCGGGCGGTCTCTTTGTTCTCGCCGATTCCATTCAGTATGGGGACGCTCCAAGCTTCGATGGTCTGCTGGAGCTGTTTCCGGGCCTGTTTCACGAGCCCTATTATGCGAGCTATGCGCGCAGCGACCTCAAGACCCTGTTTGCGCAGGAAGGTCTTTTGCCGATGCATGTCGACATCGGCTATCTGACCAAGATTCTCAGCTTTGAGAAAGTCCCTTGCGGGCAGAACGCCTAGCGTTGCAGGTGTGGTGGTATCGTCATCATCGTCGGCGATACAGCTTGTTTGCGCTTGCGCTGTGAGATGCAATATCGCGCTTGTTTGATGCCACCCGATTGGCGAGCGGCGCGTGGACGGAAATGACCTGCAGATCCGAGCGATTGGTGTTATCCCCGGTGAACTCGCGCCGAGACGTTCTCAGTGTTTGCCGATGAGCTCCACCCAAAGTGCCTGTCCGCGTCGACTGAAGACAAGGACACGGGTATTTTGCTCACGTTTTGCCCAACCCAGCTCTACAATGCGCGCAAGTATCGCCCGCCCGAGGCTTCCGCCCAGATGAAAGCGCCGTTCGCTCCAATCAAGACACTGACGGCACAATGGAGGGCGTTTAGCGGTCAGGGCATCGAGCTCGATCCCGAAATTGCGTACAAAGCATGCACCGGCAGCCGTGAGGAGAACATCCTCGCCTTCTAAGCTCAGAAAGCGCCTCGAGATCATGCTGTCGAAGAAGCGCGTCGCCATTTCACCCGCGAGGTGATTATAGCAAACGCGGGCCTGTCGCAGCGCCACGTCCTTCGGACCGGGCCGGATGCGCAGGTGCCCGGCGTTCGCCGCGATCCCCATGAGCGCTTCCAGAGCATGCGCGACTTCGTCCCCTGCTAAGGCGAAGTATTTGTGCCGCCCTTGTTTACGCGGACATATAAGAGATCCCTGCTCGAGTTTTCCAAGGTGGAAGCTTGCTGTTTGAAGCGTAACGCCTGCTTCGTGCGCCAGTTCACTGGCTGTCAGCGCTTTGTTTCCTATTAGAGCGCTCAGCATGTTTGCCCGTGCCGGATCGCCAATCAGACTGGCAACGAGCGCAATGTGAGGTCCCTCTTTCATGCTTCGATGCTAATCGAACCATTTGCGTTGGGCAATGAGGTAATTTTCCCACGCCGAGAAGAGGAGTGACCATGCTGACCTGTGTGATCCGCTACGAGATCGATCCGACGAGGAAAGACGCGTTCATCCAATACGCGCAAAATTGGGGACAGGCGATACCGCGGTGCGGCGCAGAACTGATTGGCTATTTCGCGCCGCATGAAGGCTCAAGCACATTAGCCTATGGCATATACAATATCGCAAGTTTGGCCGAATACGAGGCATACCGCGCCCGGCTCGCAGCCGATCCCCTGGGACAGGAAAATTACGCATTCGCGCAGAAAGAGAAATTTCTGCTGCGCGAGGACAGGACTTTCCTGAAGCTGGTTTCTCCGCTCCGCAAAGGCACCAAGTGATGCTCGCCATTTTAATTTTCCGCCAGCGAGCGGATTTGTCCGAAACGCCGGGTCGTCTCAAGCGATACACCCGCCAGCCATAATCATCATGAATGATGATGAGATCTGGATGCAGAGCTTCGGAACAAAGACAGCTGTGACGCTAGCCGCATTGTCCGCGGTGTCGCAACGCCTGATCGGCGAGCACGATGGCGAGCATGGCTTCAGCAACCGGAACAGCGCGGATGGCAACGCAAGGATCGTGACGGCCTTTGGTGGCGATCTCGGTGTCAGCACCGTTGACGTCGATGGTACGGCGCGACGTCAATATCGAGGAGGTTGGCTTGACCGCAAGGCGCGCAACGATGGGCTGGCCGGTCGAAATGCCGCCCAGAATGCCTCCGGCATGATTGGAGAGAAAGTGTGGTCCTTCCGCGCCCTGACGCAGTTCGTCGGCGTTGTCTTCGCCACTTGAGGCTGCCGCGGCAAAGCCCGTACCGATTTCCACGCCTTTGACGGCATTGATGCCCATCAGTGCGGCGGCGATGTCGGCGTCGAGCTTGGCATAGATGGGCGCCCCAAGTCCGGCTGGGATACCCTCGGCAACCACCTCGACGATGCCGCCACAGGAGGAACCGGATTTGCGCACGCCATCAAGATAGGCGCTCCAGATGGGAACTGCCGCCGGATCGGGGCAGAAGAACGGATTTTTGGCGGTTTCGGCCCAATCCCATCCGGCGCGCGCGATCGATTTTGGTCCCATCTGGATCAGCGCTGCACGCACGTCTACCCGACCGTAGAGATGGTTCAGCACTTTTCGCGCCACCGCACCGGCAGCAACCCTGGCTGCGGTTTCACGTGCGCTTGACCGTCCGCCACCACGATAGTCGCGCAGGCCATATTTGGACCAATAGGTGAAGTCAGCGTGGCCAGGACGAAATTTGTCCCGGATATCTGAATAATCTTTGGATTTCTGATCCAGATTTTCGATCAGCAGTGCGATGGGGGTTCCGGTCGTACGCGTCTCGGTCATGCGCTCATCGCCAAATACGCCTGACAGAATACGGACCTGGTCCGGTTCCCGGCGCTGGGTAACAAAGCGCGAGGTGCCAGGCCGGCGCCGATCCAGATCGGCCTGTATGTCGCTTTCGCTGAGGGCAATTCCCGGGGGACAACCATCCACGATGCAGCCAAGGGCCGGTCCATGACTTTCGCCAAAGGTGGTAACCCGAAACAGATGGCCGATGGTATTGTGCGACATAAGTTGGTTCCCGAACGCTGTTGCGAACCCCTTCGTGAACCTATTCAGCCTTCATGCCCACGGCGATATCGGGGGCATCTTCTGCCTTCATGCCAACGACGTGATAGCCGGCATCGACATGCAGGGTTTCTCCGGTGACGGCGCGGCCCAGATCTGAAAGCAGAAACAGCGCGGCATCGCCGACTTCCTGAGTGCTGACGGTGCGGCGCAGTGGCGAGTTATATTCGTTCCACTTCAGGATGTAGCGGAAATCACCAATACCGGATGCGGCGAGGGTTTTGATCGGACCTGCGGAAATGGCATTGACCGTGATGTTCTGCTTGCCAAGGTCTTCGGCCAGATAGCGGACACTGGCCTCGAGCGCGGCTTTTGCCACGCCCATGACGTTGTAATGCGGCATGACCTTTTCGGCGCCGTAATAGCTCAGCGTCAGCATTGCACCGCCTTTCGGCATCATTTTTTCGGCATGGCGGGCGATTGCGGTGAACGAGTAGCAGGAAATCTCCATGGTCATACGGAAATTGTCGATGGAGGTATCGACATAGCGGCCCTTGAGCTGTTCCCGATCGGAAAAGGCGATGGCATGGACCACGAAATCGATGGTGGGCCAGGTTTCGCGCAACGTCGCAAAGCAGACATCGAGCGACGCAGGATTGGAGACGTCGCAATCCATCAGCGCGGCGGGGGCGAGGGGCGCCACGAGCGGGGCAACGCGCTTCTTGAACGCCTCGCCCTGGTAGGTGAAGGCAAGCTCAGCGCCGGCGGCGCTGAGCGACTGGGCAATTCCCCAGGCGATCGAGCGCTCATTGGCCACGCCCATGACAAGGCCGCGTTTGCCCTTCATCAGCCCGGCAGTGGACATGCGAAATCTCCTCGTATCTGTGCAGCAAGGTTAAAGCCGCGCCGGGAATAGGCCAAGGAACCAAGCAAAT
Source organism: Rhizomicrobium sp. (assembly GCA_049964915.1). GTDB lineage: Bacteria > Pseudomonadota > Alphaproteobacteria > Micropepsales > Micropepsaceae > Rhizomicrobium. The sequence goes on along the minus strand of JBMFWV010000008.1, from coordinate 40,580 downwards.
AAAGAGGCCTAAGCCGAAGTGGGTCTATTCAGCCGGGGCAGAGGCAGCATGGGAGAGCTGGGCACGCCAGCGGGCCTTGATGGCGTCAGACGTTTCGCGGCTGCCATCGGCGGACCAGCCGGGCGGCCCCAGGAAGAAACCCAGCGCCTCCTTGAGCGAGCGCGCCCGACGCAGATCCGCGGCGATGGCCAGCCACTCATGGCTGGCAACCACCAGGGGATTGAAGCTGCAGAGGTTTTTCACGATGCCGTACCGCGGCGTTTCCCCTTCGGCCACGAAGCTCCCGAAAAGCCGGTCCCAGAGGATGAAAACCCCGGCGTAATTGGCGTCCAGATAATGCGGGTTGACCGCATGATGGACCCGGTGGTGCGAGGGCGTGTTGAAGACAAATTCGAAGGGTCTGGGAAGTTTACCGATGGCTTCGGTGTGGATCCAGAACTGGTAGACGAGATTAACCCCGCCCACGAATACGAGCATGGAAAGGGGAAAGCCGAGGAGCAGCAGGGGCAGCTTGAACACAAGGCCGGGCGTCAATGCTCCGGTCCAGGGTTGGCGTAGGGCGGTTGAGAGATTGTAGTGCTGACTGGAATGATGGCCCACATGATTGGCCCATAGCCAGCGCATCCGGTGACTGGCCCTGTGCCACCAGTAGTAGGCGACGTCATCGGCGACGAAGCAGGCGATGATCACCCAAAGCGTGAATGGTAGCTCTGTCACGCGCAGGGGACGCACAAGGCGCGCCAGATCCACAAACATGAAGGCAAAAGCCGCCCCCACGATCACGCTACCTAACCCCATCAGGAGGCTGGTGAGGGTGTCGCTGGCCTCATAGCGCGCGCGCCCGGTCAGCCGCGCGTAGACCAGCTCAAGCAATACCAGCCCAATAAAGGCCGGGGTTGCGAGCTGGACTGGATTAAACAGTGCCCTCGGATCGATGTGCATCGCGTCTACCTTGCCAGACATCAAAGCCTGCGGCGACTGCTTATGCAATCTTCAACTCAGCACTTGACGCGGGCAAGTAGCCGAAAGTCCTACGTAATGGTGGTTGTGTCTTTTCAAGAGGGCGTCTAGCATTTATTTCATGGAATCAATGTGCTGAATCAAGCGGTTATTGGAGTTTTCGGGAGTTTTGCTGCTGATTCAGTTCAAGGACTATGCGAATGCAGGACAGTCGAATAGCAATTGGACGGCGTATCAAACGTTTGCGAGAAAAAAGGGGATTGTCCCGGCAGGATGTTTCGGATGCTCTTAGTGTTGACCTGACCGCTGCTGCAGCCTGGGAGGCCGGAAAATATCTACCGCGCGAGGGCCGGCGGCTGCGTCTTGCCGAACTCTTGCGAATTGATGTCGGAACATTGTTCGCCGAAGAACAGGAGCCGTCGCCATCACGGGGTGCGGCCCTGATAGATGTGCAAAGCGAGCTTCCCGGGCTCCTGCGTGAACTCACCAACGGCGCTGAGCGCAGCCTGCGGGCGTTTCGTCTGGCCTTGCGGCAGGCCACGCCCCCTTACGTTCAGGAGGAATTCCGGCGTTTGACGGACCAGCGCATCCTTGATGGTTCGCTCGAGGTGGAGCGCGTTGAGATCTTTTACGAGCTGGATCGGCTCAAGGAGGTCCTGGCGACGATGCTGCGCTACGAGGGGCGCCCTTTTCGCGTGCGCACCGTGTGCAATGGCGTCAAAGAGCTGGTGCCTGGCATGGGTGGCTATCTGTTCGATGATCGTGAGTTTCTGCTCGGTGGATATGCAAGCGAATATATGACCGATGGCCGGCCGGGCTTGCGCCTGTCTGGCGAGCCCTACCGCACTTATTTTGCCGATTATTGGCGCGAAATCTGGGAGCGGGCGCGGCCCCTGAACCCCGATGGCGCTGCCGACCTTGATGGCATACGCGGAGAGGCGATCAAGCTTGGCCTTGATCCGGACGACTGGCCCCGCTTTCTCTCCGAGGCCGAGGGCCTCGTGCTCGACGACGGGCTACCGCCGCTCATCTGAGCGGGGCTTTAAGGCCCCGAGCAACTCCAGCCACAGCGAAGCCTCGTCAGGCCCAAGGCGGAGTTTGACGCTACGGAAGCCATAATCATGCAGGCGCAAGCTGAGGCAGCCATCGCGGTAAAACGCAGCCGCAAGATTGGCCGCACCGAGCGCGCGGGCAACAAGACGGTCACCGCTCACCGCGATGGCAAAGAGGCGGCCATCCCCCGCTTCGGCGAGCCCGGAGCGGCCATCGCCGCAGAAGCGGCGAAGGCGCAAGGTCGGCTCGTCAAGCTCCAGCAACGCCTGTGCCGTGGCCTGATCCAAAAGAGGGGCCCGGGTTTTCAGGAGCAGGCGGTTCAGACCCGCCAAGACGACAATTCCAGCCAGCGAGACCAGGAGGTAAAGTAGGTTCATGGCGGAGTGACGACTTGGCGACGTGCGAGCTTATGCCGTAAGCAATTGCCGAGTGCAAAGGCGGGGGCCTGGATGAGAAGACGGGTGCGCAGGTTTGCAGGCGTGAGCTTGCTTTTGCTTCCCTTCGTCTCAATGCTCTGGGTGGCAAGCTATGATCGCGCCCTTCCCGCATTTGTCGGCATCCCCTTCTTCTACTGGTATCAGCTGGCGTGGGTCGGACTTGCGGCCGTGCTCGTGTGGGTGGCCGCCAAGCTGATCGGCGGCGCCGCGTGAGCACCCATGCCGGCCTGCTGGCGAGCTTGATTTTCGTCAGCCTCTTCGTCGCTGTCACTGTGCTTGGGTTCTGGGCATCGCGCTGGCACAGGGCCGATCTGGGGCAGTTGCACGAATGGGGTCTTGGTGGTCGGCGTTTCGGCACGCTCATCACCTGGTTTCTGCTCGGCGGCGATCTTTATACAGCCTATACCTTCATCGCCGTTCCGGCCTTGATGTTCGGGGCCGGGGCCGTCGGCTTTTTTGCGGTACCCTATACGATCCTCATCTTCCCCATTCTGCTTCTCGTCTATCCACGGCTGTGGAGTGAGGCACATCAGAACGGTTATCTCACAGCCTCCGATTTCGTGCGCGGCCGCTTTCATGCGCCAGTGCTCGCCGCCGCCATTGCCGTGACCGGCATCATTGCCACCTTGCCTTACATCGCGTTGCAGATCGTCGGCATAGAAGTGGTGCTGGCGGGCCTTGGACTGAACGGTGAGTGGCCGCTGTTTCTGGCCTTCGCGGTACTCGCCGGCTACACCTGGACGAGCGGCCTGCGCGCCCCGGCCATGATCGCGATCATCAAGGATGCACTTATCTACATCACCATCCTTGCTGCGGTCATTATCATCCCAGCCAAACTCGGTGGCTATGCCGCCATCTTCGCAGCAGTCCCCAAAACAAAACTTCTGCTCGGTACCGGTAGCGCCGCAAACTGGGGTGGACAGAGCGCCTATGCCACCCTCGCGCTGGGTTCGGCCGCAGCCCTTTTTCTTTATCCGCACGCCATCACCGGCGTGCTCTCGTCCTCGAGCCAGAAGGTGATCGAGCGCAACGCTGCAATTCTGCCGGCCTATTCCCTTGCCCTCGGACTGATTGCGCTGCTGGGCTACATGGCGCTCGCAGCCGGGGTTGGTCATATGACAGGCTTTGCCTATGGCTTTCGCCGCTTCGGCGCCAATTTCGCCGTCCCCGCCCTCTTCCTCAAAAGCTTTCCCGATTGGTTTGTGGGTGTGGCATTTGCTGCCATTGCCATTGGCGCGCTGGTACCCGCAGCGATCATGTCGATCGCCTGCGCCAATCTGTTTACGCGCAATCTGTGGAAGGAGTTCATCGACCCCTCATGTTCGGCGCTAAAGGAAGCACGCGTCGCCAAGTGGACCTCACTTTCGGTCAAGGTTGGCGCACTGGCGTTCATCCTGGCCCTGCCGCACACCTATGCCATCCAACTGCAGCTTCTGGGTGGAATCTGGATCATCCAGACCCTGCCTGCGGTCGTGCTCGCACTCTATAGCCCACGGCTAAACCCTATAGCCCTGTTCGTGGGCTGGGCGAGCGGCCTTTCGGCCGGTACGATGATGGCCTGGTCACTCCATTTCAAGAGTGCGATCTACACCCTTCACATCGGCGGGATTCGCGTGCCCTGCTACGCCGCACTCAGCGCACTGCTTCTCAACATTGCTGTGAGCTATGGCCTCAGCCTCCTCTGGCATCGGGGCAACGACGCGTCTCCCGAAGCCGCCACCTAGGCGGCCTCGGTGTCCGAGCCCAAGCGCCATCCCGCGCTCAGCCGAAGCGGCCAGTAATATATTCTTCGGTGCGCTTGTTCTGTGGCGAGGTGAAGAGGCGGTCGGTTTCACCAAACTCGATCAGCTCGCCGAGGAACATGAATGCCGTATAATCGGAGACGCGGCTTGCCTGTTGCATGTTGTGGGTCACGATCGCGATCGTGTACTCCGCCGACAGCTCATCCATCAGCTCTTCGATCTTGGCGGTAGAGATGGGGTCAAGCGCCGAGGCCGGTTCGTCCAGCAAGATCACTTCCGGCCGCGTGGCAACCGTGCGCGCGATGCACAAGCGCTGCTGCTGGCCGCCAGACAACGACAAACCGGACTGATTGAGCTTGTCCTTGACCTCATCCCAGAGTGCAGCCTTGCGCAGCGCGTGTTCAATGCGATCAGAGAGTTCGCTGCGCGGCAGACGCTCGTACAGATTGATGCCGAAGGCGATGTTGTCATAGATCGTCATCGGAAACGGGGTCGGTTTCTGAAACACCATGCCGACACGGGCACGCAGCAGATTGACGTCCTCATCGGGCAACAGAATGTTGCGTCCATCGAGCAACACCTCACCGGTGGCACGCTGGTTGGGATAAAGTTCGTAGATGCGGTTGAGAACCCGCAGCAGGGTCGACTTGCCACAGCCGGAGGGACCGATGAAGGCGGTGACCTTCCTGTCGTGCAGCGGCAGGGTGATGCCCTTCAGTGCCTGGGTCGCACCGTAAAAGAATTCGAGATTGCGTATGTCGATACGCACTGCGCTGTCGACCGGTCGCATATCATTCATTTAAGACCTCGTTTGACGCCGCAGCGGCGCGCACCTGTGCGAGGCGCGCCTGGCGCCGACCCTCGAGCCTCGTTCCGTGGTACCACAACTAAGCCTCGTCTCCTGCGCCTGCGTCCACGGAAACGCATTAAAACTTTGCCCTTGCGAGGGAGCGCCCAAGCCTCTTTCTGAAGTCGTCACCGCCCCTAGGCAATGGCTATCTGAGCACCGGGCGCAGTTCTTCATGGGACTGCAACTCCCGACGGTGTTGTTCCTCTCCAAGCACGCCCCCTTCAGGTTCTGCGGCCAGGCCCGCCCCTGTACAGCCTGAGCCTGCAACCATCACCACCCTGGCCCATGTGGCCGGATAAGGATGGCCGAGCCATGCCACCATCATCACAGTTTTACGAAGCTTTTGCGACAGGCTGCATCCCGCGCTATGTCGCGCCGCGGCTGGGTCGATCCCATCGAAAGGCGGCTGTGCTGTGGGGCCTTGGGCCTGATGCTGGCGCCTGTCCGTAAGAGGCCCGCGACCGAAGGGCGCAGGGGCTGAAGGCGGATTCTTGCCGGGGGGATGAGCCGGGCACCGGTCGCGCCGGTCTTCGGCGCGAAAATGGCCCAGCTCTGCACCTTGCCTTCAGGCAGGCACAAAATTAGTTTGACCTTAGGGTCCGGAATCCTGTGGCGCCACCTTTCGCAGTCACGCCCCTCTAAAAATGTAAGTGCGCACTGCATGCTTGCGTCCCGTTCAGCCCGCCGCCATGCCTTCAAGGATTATTTCGAACGCAAGGCGCTCACGATGTTGGTGCTCGGCTTTTCGTCCGGGCTGCCCTTCATGCTTGTCGGCAACACGTTCGGTTATTGGCTGCGGGACCGTGGCATCAGCCTGTCCGCGATCGGCTTCTTGTCCTGGGTCGGAATAGCCTATTCGATGAAGTTCCTGTGGGCGCCGGTGATCGACCGAACCGCGCCGCCGGTTCTGGGAAGATTGGGCCGACGGCGCAGCTGGATGATGCTGGCCCAGCTCCTCGTCAGCGCCGGCCTGACAGGAATGGCGCTGGTAGGCGTCGCCCATGGCCTTGTGCTTCTGGGCGTTCTTGCCCTCCTCGTTGCCTTTTCCTCTGCCACCCAGGATATCGTGATCGACGCCTGGCGCATTGAATCGGCAAGCGATGCCGATGAGCTCGGACTGCTGACCTCGGCCTATACCTTGGGTTACCGCGCAGCGCTTCTGATGAGCGAGGCGGTGATCCTGATCATCGCCAGCCAGATTGGCTGGAACGGGGCCTATCTGCTCTATGGCGTCTTGATGGGGTGTGGCATCGGCGCCTGTCTGTGGGCGATTGAGCCTGCCCGCGCCGATCAGGAGATGCTTCGCAAGGCCAATGAAGCACCGCTGTCCACGCTACGCGGACTTTATGACGCGATTGCCGGACCGTTCATCGCCTTCTTCCGCGCCCATGGACCCATGGCGCTGCTCATGCTGGCTGCGATCAGCCTGTTTCAGCTACCCAACTTCGTCATGGGACCGATGGCCAATCCGCTCTACCACGACATCGGTCTCAGCAAAGACATGGTGGGGGTCGTGCGCGGCAGTTTTGGTCTCGTGGCGGTCATCTTCGGTGTCGCTGCGGGTGGCTATCTGTCGCTCCGGCTCGGCTACATGCGGGCGCTGCTCGTTGGCGGTGCCGCCCAGATTCTTGGCACCGCCGCCTATGCCATACTGCCCTACTGGCACAGTCCTGCCATCTTTGCCGCGGTGATGATGGCCGACAATTTCGGCATCGCGGTCGCCGGCATCGCGCTCGTTACATACATGTCGAGCCTTACCAGTCTTGGCTATACCGCCACCCAATATGCACTCCTGACCTCGAGCTACGCCTGGGCGGGCAAGATCCTCAAGGGTTTTTCGGGAGCGACCGTCGATGCTCTCAAGCACGACCATGGCCTCATGGCCGCCTACGCCCTGTTCTTTCTGGGCTCCGGCGCCATCGGCATTCCGGCCTTGCTGCTGTTCTGGGTGCTGGATCGAAGGCAACGGCGCCTGCCGCCAGACCTCATCGCGTCCACCTGACAATTTGTGGCATAATTTCAGAAGCGCCCTATATCTGGGAAAATCCCTCTTGTCTTAGGCAGGCGACTTATTTGCAGCCACAGAGCGGACCGGCTAAGATCGCCTCGTTCTTCGCGACCTGGGCCTTAGGGCCCTCCCGGGGGTGCAGGCGGAACGCCCACCCGGTAACCGGATCAGCGCGTTAGGAAACAGAGCTTGGTCAGTCTTTATGAGCCGATCACCCGGGATGACGGCCTGATTCAATGGCCGGTACTGGCCGTTTCGGGTGCCCTCGAGGTGCGTCTGGCAGAAACCGAAGGCGAAGTCGAAGCCGCCCAGGCGCTGCGCTACCGTGTTTTCTATGAAGAAATGAACGCGCGGCCCTGTGCCCGGATGCAAGCCACGCGGCGTGATTTTGATCACTTTGATGGCTTCTGCGATCATTTGCTTGTCGTCGACCGGGCAGTCCAGGACGACGACGGCCAGCCCCATGTCGTGGGCACCTACCGGCTGATGCGTGGCGAGCAGGCGGCACGCGCAGGTGGCTTCTACACCGCCGGAGAGTATGATATCGCGACCATGCTGGCAGGATTACGGGACGGCACCCGGGCCCTCGAGCTCGGACGCTCCTGCATCCTGAAGAGCTACAGGGCGCGGCCTGGCACCATGCAGCTCTTATGGCGCGGGGTCATGGCCTACGTCGCCCGCTTTTCCTGCGATCTGATGTTTGGCTGCGCCTCCTTGCAGGGTACCGATCCCGAGCAGCTCGCCCTGCCGCTGTCCTATTTGCATCATTTTCACGCCATGCCGGCGGGCATGCGCGTGCGCGCCCAGCCCGAGCTCTATGTCGATATGAATCGGATGCCCCAGGACACGATTGATGCGCGCGAGGCACGGCGGGCACTGCCCCCTCTGATCAAGGGCTATGTCCGCGCCGGCTGCATGATCGGCGATGGTGCCGTGATTGACCGCCAGTTCGGGACCACCGACGTGCTCATCTACTTTCCTATCGCCTGCATGGATCCTCGTTACCGCAGCCGCTTCGGCAAAACGCAGTAGCGCGCCGTCGGCGCGCTACTTTCACCCCAAGTGGAACCCTCAACGCCCGACCGCGCGCAGCCGCAGCTCAATCGCGTCCCAGATCATGGCGGCGCAGTCAGCACCACCGAAGCGGCGGATTTCCTGAATACCCGTGGGTGAGGTGACATTGATCTCGGTGAGGTAAGGGCCGATGACGTCAATGCCTGTGAAGATAAGACCGCGGCGCTTGAGCTCGGGCGCCAGTGCCGCGCAGATTTCGCGTTCACGTGCACTGAGGCTCGTGGCTTCGGCCCGTCCGCCCACATGCATGTTCGAACGTGCTTCGCCTTCGGCGGGAACGCGATTGATGGCGCCGCCGACTTCACCATCGACGAGAATAATGCGCTTGTCGCCATCGCGTACCTGCGGCACGTAACGCTGCACGATCACCGGTTCACGATAGAAGGTCGTGAACATTTCCAAAAGCGCACCGATGTTCTCGTCACCCTCGGTGATGTGAAACACACCAGCACCGCCATTGCCATAGAGCGGCTTTAGGATGATGTCGTGGTGCTCCGCCCGAAAGCGGGCGATCTGTGCACGGTCCGAACTGATCAGTGTAGGCGGCATGAACTCCTTGAACAGGGTCACGAAGATTTTCTCGGGAGCGTTGCGCACGTGAAACGGATCATTCACCACCAGGGTCTGCGGCATCAACCGTTCCAGGATGTGGGTCGCCGTGATGTAGGCCATATCGAAAGGCGGGTCCTGGCGCATCAGCACGACACCGGCTTTTGAGAGATCTTCAAGCCGCGGCGCTCCCAGCCGGAAATGATCACCACGTATGGCCCTCACCTCGAGCGGTCGCACATTCGCCACCACCATGCCATCGCAGAACGACAGATCACGGGGGCCGTAGTAGAGCAGCTCCGCACCGCGCTGCTGGGCTTCAAGGGCGAGGGCAAAGGTCGAATCACCAGAGATATCGATCGCCTCGATGGGATCCATCTGAATGGCAACGCGCAGCGACATCATAAACTCCACTGTCTCAATTAAGGCGCCGCTTGAGCACCTCCAGCGCCAGCGCTGCCTCATTGTGCAGCACGGCGCCAGGTTGGGCATGGCGCAGGACCGTCTCATACGCTTTTTTGGCGGCTCCAAGCGAGCCCTTGGCTTCATGTAGACGCGCGATATCAAACCAAACGTCCGGGCGCTTTGGTGCGATAAGGCCCATGCGCTCGCTCACCATCAGGGCACGGGTGCGGTCCCCGCTTTTCAGCGCGACCAGCTTCAGATTGTTTAGTAGCCGAAGCAGCACTTCGGCATCGTCGACAGGCTGTCCGGCGGGGGAGCCGGCGAGTGGCGTGCCGGCGAGCCCCGCTGGCCCGCTCATCCGTTCAATCACACTGCCGCCATTGAAGGGATCAAGAGCCAGCGAGCGGCCTCTAAGGGTTATGCGCAACAGAAAATGTCCCGGTGCATTGAGGCCTTCGGCGCCAAGGCCTCCGGCGCGCGCCGCATGCAAATAGAGAATGCCAAGACTGACGGGCAGGCCGCGCCGCCGTTCGATCACGCTCATCAGGTCTGCGTTGTGGGGAGCATCGTAAAAGGTTCGTTCCCCCTCATAGCCAAAATCCTCGTTGAGCAGCCGGGCTACAGCCTTTGCCGCATCTTCAACCTGGCGAAGCAATGTCAGCTCGTGGCGCGCGGCCGCCGCGATGTCGGCCAGATGATCAACATAAGGTACGAGAGAGCGCTCGGGATGATCGAGTGCGGCCAGCATCAACGCTCCCATGGCGATGTCGCACGGGGTCTCCGCCAGCTCACCGAGACGGCGCAGATAGGCGAGCGGATCCTGTGGCTTGCTATGCATGGTCACAAGATTGCCTGAGGCCGAAGGTCGACGCCACCGTTCTTGTGTTACACGGCACCTTTGCCCGACTGTTCCTTCAGGCCGCGCCCTCAGGTTCGTCTGCTTTAAGGGTAAGCGCGCGGGCGTAGGTTTGTTGGCGCGGTAAAGACAGGGCCTCGGCGACCAGATCCACCGCTGCACGCACCGGCATGAACGGCAGGGCCTTGCCGAGCAAGGCATCGACGCGGCTCCAGTCTGGTTCCTCGGCAAGCGGGGCGCCCACGATGAGCGTGATCTCTCCTTTGGGGACCTCGTCCTGATAGGCTTGTGCCAGCTCGCCAAGGGTTCCGCGTCGCAACTCCTGGTGCAGTTTGGTCAGTTCGCGTCCGACCATGGCCGGACGCTCGCCGAGAATCGCTGCCATGTCGGTGAGACTAGCGGCAAGGCGCTGCGGCGCTTCAAAGAAGATCAGTGTGGCGGAAACCTGACGCACAGCTGCGAGCTGGCTGCGGCGTTCCGCCGATTTGGACGCCAGAAAGCCGGCAAACAGAAACCGGTCCGATGGCAAGCCTGAGAGCGTCAGGGCCGCCAGCAGCGCCGATGCGCCGGGTATTGCCTCAACCGTCACGTCGGCAGCCAGCGCTTCGCGCACCAGCTTGAAACCCGGATCAGACACCAAGGGCGTTCCCGCATCGCTGACCAGCGCCAGTCTCGCGCCGGCCTTAAGGCGTGCCAGCACCCGTGGCCGCTCGCGGGCTCCGTTGTGATCATTATAGGGCCAAAGCGGCTTTTCGATGCCGTAGATGGCAAGCAGGCGGGCGGTGACGCGGGTATCTTCAGCAAGAATTGCATCACAGTTGCGCAGGACATCAAGTGCCCGCAGGCTGATGTCGCGGGCATGACCGATCGGTGTCGCAGTGACGTAAAGGCCGGCAGGTAGCTCGGTCAGGGTCCTGCGCCCTGCGCTTTGCCAATCGCCATCGGCCGGCCTATCTTGGACCTCGTCAGCCCGACCGGATACTTGCCTTGCCAAAGACCTCGACCGTCGCTTCATTCCGCTCCGCCACGCTGCCGCGTCTGCTGCGCCGCACCTGTATGCTTGTCGCGCTCAGCGCGATTGCAGCCTTGCCGGCTTGCAGCACCGTACAGCAACACACTGCGCTTCCCCAAGCCACCACGACAGCTCCGCTCGCCTCTGGGCAAGGACAGGCTGAACCCGGTTCCTATCTGAGACTACCGGGGATGACTGCCAACCACGCTCCGGTGCGGGTCGGTATCATCCTGCCATTTTCCAATAGCGCCCCGGCGACCCGCAAACTGGCCGCAAGCATGATGAACGCGGCGCAGATGGCCCTCTACGATTCGGGCAAGACCAACATCGTTCTGATCACCGGTGATGAAGGTGATGGTGGCGCACCGGCCGCCAGCGCTGCGCGCAGCCTGATCCGAAAGGGCGTCCGCATCATCATCGGACCACTTTTTGCGGCCTCCGTTCGAGCCGTCGCACCTGTTGCACAGCGTAGCGGCATTCCCGTCATCGGCTTTTCGAGCGATCGCAGCGTCGCCCAGCCAGGCGTCTATCTGCTCAGCTTCCAGCCGGAAAACGACGTAAGACGGATCGTCGACTATGCCGCAAGTCAGGGGCACAGGGCTTTTGCCGCCCTGCTGCCACGCGATCCCTATGGCGATCACATCGCTGCAGCCTTCGAAAAGGATGTCCCGCAGGTCTCAGGTCAGGTGGTCGATATTGAACGTTTCGATCCGCAGAACGATGATGTGGCGCCGCAGGCGGCATCTCTTGCCAGTGCTCATCCGGATGCCCTGCTCGTAGCCCAGGGTGGCGCCGCCCTGCGCGGCACTGCGCAGGCCCTTTCCATTGACGGGCTTGCAGGCGCGCGCACCCAGCTTCTGGGCACGGGAGTGTGGGACGACCCCTCGATCCTCGGCGAGCAGGCGCTTGATGGCGGCTGGTTCACGGCCCCCCAGCCGGATGCCAATAGTGCCTTCGTACAGCATTACGAAGCTGCGTTCGGGAGCAGACCTCCGACCCTGTCCAGTCTTGCCTATGATGCCGTCGCGCTCATTGGACTGTTATCGCAAGCCCCCGCGGGCGAGCGCTTCAGCGCCGATGCCCTGACCAATCCCAACGGCTTTGCCGGCGTCAGTGGAATCTTCCGCTTTCAACCCAATGGTGACTGCCAGCGCGGGCTGGCCATCCTCGGAGTTACCGCAAGCGGCTTTACCCTGGTAGCGCCCGCACCAACTACCTTCGAAAAGCAGGGCTCCTAGAGAAGTTCGCTGATCAGCCGATTAAGCACGAGCCGGCCAGGCGGTGTAACCTTGAGTCGGCCATCCTGCACCTTCACAAAGCCCGCATCCGCAAGCGCAGCAAGGCGCTTGGGATCGGCGTGCCAGTGAAAGCGCGCCGCCAGGGCCGCCAGATCGACCCCCTCGCTGAGGCGTAAACCCATCAGCAAGAGCTCTTCCGCCGCCTCCTGGTCGGACAGCAGGTTGCACGCGACAACACCATGACCTTGCAGGCTTACCTGGTTGAGCCAGCGTTCCGGCAGCTTCTCGTTTTGGATGGCCATGCGCCCGGTGGGCGTCTCAAGGCGGCCATGGGCCCCAGGTCCGGCGCCAACATAGGCGCCATACCGCCAGTAAACCAGATTGTGACGACACTCGGCCCCGGGCAGCGCGTGATTGGAAATCTCATAGGCTGGCCGGCCCGCCGCAGCCATCAGCTCCTGGGTACATTCATAGAGCCGGACTGCCTTCTCATCTGGTGGCACCAACGCCTCACCCCGGGCGGCGCGCCGGGCAAAGGGCGTCGCCTCCTCGATCGTCAGCTGATAGAGCGAGAGATGTTCGGTGCCGAAGGCCAAGGCGCGGCGCAGCTCGTCCTGCCAGGCTTGTCTGTCCTGGCCGACACGGGCGTAAATGAGATCAATTGAGACACGCCTGAACAGGCGCTGGGCCAGCTTGAGGGCCGCGATCGCCTCCGCAACATTGTGGAGGCGCCCGAGAAAGCGCAGGGCGTTGTCATCGAGGGCCTGCATGCCCAGGGACAGACGATTGACGCCCGCGGCGCGGTAGTCCTCAAATCGGGTTGCATCCGCACTCGCCGGGTTGGCTTCGAGGGTGATTTCAACATCACTGGCCACGGGCCAGAGCTGTGCGATGGCTTCCAGGACTTCGCCGAGTGCAGCCCCCGACATCAGGGATGGCGTGCCGCCACCGAAGAAAATGCTCGACACGACGGGACGCATGGCGCCCTGCAGGGCCGCGTGATGGGCAAGCTCACGGCTGATCGCAGCGGCCCAGGCCTGTGCATCGATGGTGCTGCGTACATGAGAATTGAAGTCACAATAGGGGCATTTGGCGGCACAGAAAGGCCAGTGCACGTAGATGCCGAAGGGCTCGCTCATGGCATCTTGAGTGCTGCTACGAGCTTGGCGAAGGCCTTGGCGCGGTGACTGATGCGATGTTTGAGCGCAGGATCGATTTCACCAAAGCTCTGCGTCATGTGCTCGGCGACGAAGATCGGGTCATAGCCAAAACCCTTGTCACCCTTGGGCGGAAAGCGCAGCTGGCCACTGACCTCACCTTCAAAAATCGCGCAGTGACCTTTGGGCTCGGCCAGCGCCAGGGCACAGACGAATTTTGCCCTCGGCGCAGTGACCGCCCGTTGGGCCAGTTCGCGTTCGACACGGGCCATGGCCATCGCGAAGTCACGATCGGCGCCAGCCCAGCGCGCCGAATAGATCCCGGGCGCCCCGTGCAGGGCATCCACCGCAAGCCCTGAATCATCTGCGAGTGCGACGAGGCCGCTGGCATCCGCGGCGGCACGGGCCTTGAGTTCGGCATTGGCCGCGAAGCTGTCGCCGGTTTCCTCTGGCTCGGCCAGGCCGAGCTCAGCGGCGCTCTTGATCACAAGCGCGAAAGGGGCAAGCAGATCGGCGATTTCGCGCACCTTGCCCTGATTATGACTTGCCACCACAAGCGTCGAACCGGGTTCGAGGGTCATGCGCCAAGAACTTCACTTTGGCAGGCCATCAATTCGCGGATGCCTTTGCGCGCCAGGGTAATGAGCTGAGCAAACTGCGTATCCGAAAACGGCTCTGCCTCTGCAGTCGCCTGGATCTCCACAATGCCGCCCTGTCCCGTCAGCACGAAATTGGCGTCGGTCTGCGCTGCCGAATCTTCGGCATAATCGAGATCAAGCACAGCCTCACCTTTGACGATACCGCAGGACACCGCTGCGACCTGATCCTTGAGCAGAGGCTGCTTCAGCATGCCAGTTTTCCGCATGAACTGGGCACACTGGGCCAGAGCAACGTACCCGCCGGTGATCGCAGCGGTGCGGGTACCGCCATCGGCCTGCAATACATCACAATCGAGCACAATCTGGCGCTCGCCTAGGGCGGAAAGATCACACACCGCGCGCAGCGCGCGGCCAATCAGGCGCTGGATCTCCTGGGTGCGACCTGACTGCCGTCCCTGTGCCGCCTCCCGGCGCATGCGGTCATGGGTGGAACGCGGCAACATGCCGTATTCAGCCGTCACCCAACCCCGGCCGGTGCCTTTCAGGAATGCCGGCGCACTGTCCTGCAAGGACGCCGTGACCAGCACATGGGTGTCACCACATTTGATAAGACAGCTGCCCTCGGCGTGCTTGGCAAAACCGGGTTCCAGCTGGATGGCGCGCAATTGATCTGCCGCGCGTGAAGAAGGGCGCATAATGAGGTACCTTGAAGTTGATCATAACCGGCGCTACCTAGCCCTCTCAGGGCGCGCGCGCAATGCAAGCCCGGCGGCGGGCCCTTTTTCAACCCGAACAGAGGCTTAAGTCCGGTGAACGCTGCTCCTCGCCATACCGATGATGTCCGCAGGCTCGCTTCCGAGCTCGGAGAGCGCCCGCGCGAGGTGTTCCGTCATCTCGTCGACGCATTTTTGGCCTCGGGTGAGCCGGTCGGCTCGCGGACGCTCAGCCAGCGCCTGCCGGTGTCGCTGTCACCGGCCTCCATCCGTAACGTCATGGCCGACCTGGAAGCGCTGGGCCTCCTGGCCTCGCCACATACCAGTGCCGGCCGCATTCCAACCGAAAAGGGCCTGCGCCTGTTTGTCGACGGCCTGCTTGAAGTCGGTGATCTTGACCCTTCCGAGCGCGCGGCATTGGAAAGCCGAATAAGCGGCAGCGGCCATGGCCTGGAAGACGTACTAACCCAGGCGACCACCATGCTTTCCGGACTGTCGCGCTGTGCCGGACTTGTGGTGGCGCCACGTCAGGACGGCGTCCTCAAGCACATCGAATTCGTGCCTGCGGGCACCGGCAAAGTGCTCGTGGTGCTGGTCAGCGAGGATGGTCAGGTCGAAAACCGGCTGATCGCCACGCCGACCGGACTGCCCCCCTCGGCATTGGCCGAGGCGACCAACTACCTCAATGCCCGGCTGCGCGGGCGTACCCTTGAGAGTGCGCGCGGCGAACTCGCGCGGGAGCTGGAAACCCATCGCGCGGAACTTGACGCCCTGACCGCCAAGATCGTCGCTGAAGGACTCGCGATGCTGGCGGAAACCGGCGGTGGCGCGCGGCAGGCCGAAGAGAAGGTGCTGATCGTACGCGGCGCTTCGCACCTTCTGGACAGTGTGGAAGCCCAGACCGACCTCGAACGGATTCGTACCTTGTTTGATGATATCGAACGCAAGAACGATCTGGTGGGCCTGCTTGAACTGGCCCGCGACGGCGATGGCGTGCGGATCTTCATCGGATCAGAAAACCGCTTGTTCAGCCTTTCCGGATCTTCGATTGTCGCTGCGCCCTATGCCGATGCCAAAGGCAAGATCATAGGCGTTATTGCAGTGCTGGGGCCCACCCGCCTCAACTACGCGCGTATCATTCCCATGGTGGACTACACCGCTAAACTGGTAACCCGCCTTATCGCCTGAACAGGATGCTTCATGAGTGATCAACACCAAGATGATTTGCCCGAAACCGAACCTGCCGCAAATGACAGCGAGCAAGCTGCCGCGGAAATTGCCCAGCTGCGTGCGGAGATTGCCGAACTCAAGGACCGGGCCCTAAGGGCGCTGGCGGAGTTGGAAAACACCCGTCGGCGGGCTGAGCGCGAAAAGAAGGATGCCTCGTCGTATGCTGTCACCGCCTTCGCCCGCGACATGCTTCAGGTCGCCGACAATTTTGCCCGTGCAGTTCAGGCCTGTCCGGCCGACGTGCGCGAGCAGGCCGCGCCCCAACTCAAGGCAGTAATCGAAGGCGTGGAGGTAACCGATCGGCAGCTGATGGCCACGCTCGAACGCCATGGCATCCGCCAGATCGATACCTCGTCGGGCAAGTTTGACCCCAATCTGCATCAGGCCATCGCCGAAGTCCCGGGGCGGGGCAAGCCCCCTGGCAGCATCGTCGATGTGGTTCAGATTGGCTATCAGATCGGTGACCGGCTGCTGCGCCCCGCGATGGTCACAGTTGCCCGCCACGAGGGCAATGCTGAGCGTGACACCGGTACCAAGCTCGATACTGAAGCATGAGCAGACTTCGCCTTGTGGTGGCAGGTGCCGACGGACGCATGGGCCGGGCACTGATCCGCGCCATCGCCGAGGCCGATGATCTCAGGCTCAGCGCTGCCCTGCTCATCACCGCTCACCCCGAGCTCGGCAAGGATGCCGGCACGATGGCCGGAACCACGGCCCTTGATGTCGCCTTGACTGCAGATCCTCTTGCCGCCATCGCACAGGCCGATGCAGTCCTCGACTTTACGGCGCCGGCCTTTTCCGTCGAGCTGGCAGGACTGTGTGCCCAGGCCCGCATCGTACATGTGATTGGTACCACGGGTTTCAGCGAGGATCAGGATGAAAAGATCCGCGCCGCTGCGCGGCACGCGGTTATCATCAAATCGGGGAACATGAGCCTCGGCGTTACCGTCCTCGCTGATCTCGTCCGCCAGGCTGCGCGCGTGCTGGCCGCCTATGACGTTGAAATCATCGAGCTGCACCATCGCATGAAGGCTGATGCCCCGTCGGGTACGGCATTGCTGCTGGGCGAAGCCGCTGCGCAGGCCCGTGATGTGCAACTCAAGGAGCATGCAGTTTTCAGCCGCGAGGGTCACACCGGAGCCCGCCAAAACGGCGCGATCGGTTTTGCCTCGGTGCGGGGGGGAACTGTGATTGGCGAGCACCATGTCATCCTCGCCGGGCCCTCGGAACGCATTGAACTAAGCCATGTCGCCGAAGATCGAGCCATATTCGCGCATGGAGCGCTCGTGGCTGCACGCTGGGGGCAGGGTCGCAAGCCCGGTCTTTACGGCATGCGTGACGTGCTCGGTCTGGATCAGTTGCGATAGGACTTTGCCGCAACGAGCGCCTGACGCAGCAATTGCGCCAGACGCAGGCGTTCCTCTGGGGCAAGGAATGCGCCCAATTCAATCGAGCGGCCATGGCTTGAGAGCAACAGATGCCGCGGCTGTTCGGCTTCCTCCTCGATCCCCACATTGAGCCAATAGGGATTGAGGGAGATCTCGCTTGTCTGTTCGCCATGGCGATGGCGTGTGATGTGAAGGCGACTGAGGCTGAGCACTACATGCTCATAGCCCTGCGCTGCCCGTCGACTGCGGTGAAAAGCCCAGATCAGAAGCAGAACATCAAGGCCCATGAAGGGCATTACCGGCCATGCGCCCTTGAGCATGAAGATCACGCCCAAAGTGAAATTGGCGAGCCCGACCGCGCCGAGGACGAGGACCATGGCTTGCGCAGTGAGCGGTGGCGCGGGCCGCAGCACTGCATCGAGAAAAACTGGATCGGAACCCGACTGGCTCATGTCACCAAATTGCCGGCGCGCCCTTGCCTAGGCAAGGGCCTCGCCGTCCCTGCCCATCCAGGCGCTAGCGATGACAGCGACGCTCATAGCCACGCCGGCCGCCATGCTCTTTCCAGAATGGGCTGCCAAGATCAAGTTGACAGGGATTGGTGACCGCGCCAGTGAGCGCACCTGCGGCTGCGCCGATCAGGGCGCCACTTGCTGCGGATCCGGTCATCGCGCCGATAATCGCACCGCCAGCAGCGCCGATTCCGGCACCAGACAGTGCTCGATCAGACGTGGTCGTTCCACATCCAGCCAGCGTCAGGGCGCCAGTAAGCGCTGCTGCCATGGCAAGGCTCCGCAACATGCTTGTCCTCCAGATTCTGTATCTTTCAAAACGCTCATTTGCGAGACGCGTTCCGTGCAGATTTCGGCTATAGAACACTGCGAAGGACATATCTGTGACATGTGATGCAGCGATCATTTTCGAAGCAGGATGTGGAACGATTTTTCGCATTGCTGCGTGGGGCGGAGCCGGAGCCCAAAACCGAGCTTTGCTATCTGAACAATTTTACCTTGCTGGTGGCCGTGGTGCTCTCGGCCCAGGCCACCGACAGAAGTGTGAACAAGGCAACTGCAGCGCTGTTCGCGCTTGCTGACACGCCTGAAAAAATGGCGGCGCTCGGCGAGGAGGTCGTGGCACACCACATCCGTACCATCGGCCTATACCGTACCAAGGCCAAAAATGTGGTCGCGCTCAGTCGCGCCCTTCTCAGCAGGCACCAAGGCGAGGTCCCACACGATCGTGCAGCGCTCGAAGCGCTGCCAGGCGTCGGACGCAAAACCGCCAACGTCGTGCTCAACACTGCCTTTGGTGAGCCGACCATTGCTGTCGACACGCATATCTTTCGCGTCGCAAATCGCACCGGACTTGCTCGGGGAAAGACCCCGCTCGCTGTTGAAATGGGACTCGAACGGATCGTCCCGAGTGCCTATCGCCTGCATGCCCATCACTGGCTCATCCTGCATGGCCGCTATGTCTGCGTAGCGCGCCGGCCCCACTGCCCGGTTTGCATCGTCCGCGCGCTTTGCCGCTTTGACGGCAAGACACAGGAAGCAGGGCCGCCTGAGGGCACCAAAGGCACCGGACCGCGCGATAACCGGTTGCAGCAGCGGGCTCGGGCTGCAAAGAGGACGGCACCAAAGGCCACAGCGCGCGCCAAAAAAGCGAAGGCCGCACGTGGCGGCGCGGGTCACCGCAAAGACAGTTGAGCTCCGGGTCACATCACGAACTCCAAGGAGACCGCAACCCCCCAGGGCGTAAAATCCCTGCTTTCTGCGACGCTCCATGCTTGCGCGCCGTGCCCTCCTCGCTTAATCGGGGGGAGTTTCGCCCGCCCAACGCCACATCTGGAGAGCAAAGACTATGACGCAGCATTACGACGTTGCCGGATTGGGCAATGCCATTGTCGACGTGATTGGCTCCACAGATGATCGCTTTCTGCTCGAGCACAACATTGCCAAAGGCGTGATGAGCCTCATTGATCATTACCGCGTTCAGCAGCTGCTCCAGGTCCTGCCATCAGGCCGTGAGCTTGCCGGTGGGTCCGCAGCCAACACCATGGCCGGGCTGGCCTCTTTTGGTGGACGCGGGGTGTTCATGGGCAAGGTTCGCGACGACCGGCTGGGCAAGTCCTTTGCTCGTGGACTAGAGACGATCGGTATCGATTTTCCGACTCCCCCTGCGAGCGTGGGCGCACAAACCGCATGCTGTCTGATCGCCGTGACCGCTGATGGCCAGCGTAGCATGAATACCTATCTGGGTGCCTGCCGCGAGTTGCGCGAAGAGGACATCGATGAGGCCGCAATCGCTGCGGCCACCGTGCTCTATATTGAGGGCTATCTATGGGACGAACCCGAAGCCAAGGCGGCGATCGAAAAGGCCATCAGGATCGCCAGGAAGAATGGTCGCAAGGTCGCCTTCACCTTGTCCGATCCGTTCTGCGTGGAGCGCTGGCGCAGCGAATTCATCGCTCTGCTGAAAGACCGGATCGACATTCTCTTTGCCAATGAGGCCGAAGCCATGGCGCTGTTCGAGAGCGGAGATTTTGATGGTGTGCTGCAATCCTTGCGCACCTTCAAGGGCATTGCCGCCCTGACCCGCTCCGCCAAGGGCTGTGTCATTGCGGCAGGCAAGGAGGTGCATGTTCTGGACGCTGACCCGGTTTCCCAAGTGCTCGATACCACTGGAGCCGGAGATCAGTTCGCCGCGGGATTTCTCTTTGGCTACAGCCATGGCCGGACCTTGCCGGATTGCGGTCGGCTCGGAACGCTTGCTGCCGCAGAGGTCATCGCTCATTACGGCGCCCGTCCTGAAACCTCGTTGCGTGCACGTGCTGTCGAAGCGGGTCTGCTTTAGTCGCCGATGAGGTGAAGTGCGATCTGGCGCTGATGCGCCTCATCGCGGTGTTCGAAGAGGTAGATGGCCTGCCACACGCCAAGCTGGAGGGCGCCGTTCCGCACCGGAACGCCAAGCGAGGTCAACGTCAGGGCGCTGCGGATATGGGCCGGCATGTCATCCGGACCCTCGGTACGATGGCGATAGACATCGCTATTGTGGGGAACGAGTTTCTGCAGGAAGCATTCCAGATCCCGACCGACGTCCGGGTCGGCATTCTCCTGAACCAGCAACGAAGCAGAGGTGTGCTTCACAAAGAGTGTTAGCAGGCCGTCGCGGATCGCGCTGCGTGCAACGAAGCGCAGTACGTCGGCGGTAATATCGGTAAGACCAGAGCCAGCCGACGCGACGACGAGGTCGTGATGAACCTGCTTCATCTTGGCTTCCTCAGATAGACGTAGAGCGCACCCTGGCCACCATGACGACGATGGGCCGGGGTCATTTCAGCGACAAAATGTGCCAACTCGGGTTCTTTGAGCCAGCGGGGTGTCAGGTGTCGCAGCACGCCGCGGCGCCGGACGAAGGGGTCGCCGTCTTCTGCGGCATCGCGCGCCCCGCTGCCTCCTTTGCCGGTGACGATGAGAACAAGGCGCAGGCCGCGGGCCATGGCCTGATGCACAAATTGCGTGAGTGCATGATGGGCTGCGACTTCTGTGAGACCGTGCAGATCGAGCCTGGCTTCAGGCTCGAGGCTGCCTCGCCGGAGTTTGGCGCGCCTCCGTCCATCGAGACCGGTAGGGCCGGGCGCATCTGCGGCGGGCCCAGCTTGGGCCGGGCGCGCCTTCGCTTTGCCCTTCGCAACCGCATGGCGCAAGGCGGTTACAGATTTGGCGCCGAGAGGTACTGCATCCCTGAGTGCGGCTTCAAAGAGGGCCCGTTCGTCCGCCATCAGGGCGCGCCCGGCCGTGGCGTCGTCAGCCTCTCCTGGCTCCTGTGGAAGCGGAGGCGCGAGATTGCCAGGCCCCTGCTTGTTGCGTCGCTTTGCACCGCCCGAAACCGGGCTGGTTGCCTGGCCATTCGCGTTCTGCCTGCGGGCGGCTGGTTTTTTGCCATTGCCTGAGGTCCGGGCCCTCGGGCTCGGGTTTTTGTTTGTCAGGCGCGCTGCGTCCTTCAGCACAGCCTCGAACAGCGTCACCTCATCTTCTGTAGGCTCCCGCCGCTTCATGTTCAGCCTCCCGCCCCCAAACGCTGCTGCGCCAATTGTTGCCAAAGGCTCAGCGGCAGAAGCACAAAGAACCGTCCGCGTGCCTTCATGTCCCCGGCAAGTTGCTCGGCCCTGGCGCCATATCCCCAGAACACGTCACCGCGCAAAGGGCCTTTAATGGCACCGCCGGTGTCCTGAGCGATCATCAGCTGGTGCAGCGGCGCATCCCCCTGATGAGCTGGCGGAGCAACGACATAGAAGGGTATTCCCAGCGGGTGAAAATGAGGATCAACGGCTAGACTTGCTCCAGGGGTCAGAGGCACGCCCTGGGTGCCGACGGGGCCGGAGTTGGCATGAGAAAGTGGCGCCAGGCGGAAAAAGACGTAGGACTCATCACGGTCCATGATCTGAGGTGCCAGCTTTGGATGGCTGAGAAGCCATTTGCGGATGCCCTGCAAGGAGAGCTCATCCGGGCTGAGCGCGCCCATGCGCATCAGGATCCGACCGATCGCGGTATAGGGTCGACCATTCTGACCTGCATAGTCGACGCGAACGACACTGCCATCGCCAAAACGGACGCGACCCGAACCCTGGACCTGGAGGAAGAACAACGCCACCGGATCATTCGTCCAGAACAGCACTGGCGCGCTGGCAAGGCCCTCGCGCGCGATCATCGCGCGCGAGGGATAGGGCACGAGCTCCTCGTCTCTGAGCCGCCCGAAGAGATATCGTCCATGCCAACGCGGTCGGAAACGGCCAAGATCGACACTGACCAGATCACTCGGTCGGCCATAAACCGGGATCTTAAAAGAGGCATCGGGCCTTCGCCGGCCAGCAATCTCTGGCTCGTAATAGCCCGTCACAAGACCCCGACGGTGTCCATCTGCGGCAATCTCAGCGGGACGGAAATGATGCTCGAACCATAGGCGCGCCTTCTGTGGTGACTGAGGTGATTGTGGCAAGCTGGCACAGACGCTTTGCCAAGGTGCCAGGGTTCCGGCATAGCCGGCCCCAGTCATGGGGGCGGTCGGAGGCTTTTGCCCCAGAACGCGGCAGGAGCGCCGCAAGGCGGACAGGGCCGCACGCGGATCGCTTTGCTCCCAGCCAGCAAGATCTCGATAGCGCATTGGCCGCAGATGCAGGCCGCGGGGTGGCGGCACTGGCCTTTGCAGCAGCAACCAGGCTGCGATCCCGGCCAGCACCAGCGCAAGGACGGCAGCATAGAGCAGCGGCCGCGCCCGCGTCACGCCGCCTCGTCACCATGGGTTGCGATAATCGTCCAGTTGGGATTCGTGGCCCGCACATCACGGGCAAAGGTCCACACATCGGCAACGCCGCGGACGCTGTTTGGATCGCCATGAACGACAGCGCCCGAAGCGTCCGTCGTCGCCGAAATAAAATTGGCGCCAAAGCTGACGGTTACTTCCGCCATGCGCTTCTTGAGCACGGCCTCGGTAATGCGCACTTCGCCAAAGCCGATAAAAGTAAAACTGACCTTGTGGTGCTTCGCGTCACGCTCGCGCATCACGCTGTCAAATGCGGCATAGACCTCATCGCTCAGCAAGGGCCGCAATGCGGCGCGATCCCCGTGGGCGAAGGCCGTAATGATGATCTCATAGGCTGATTTAGCGCCTTCGATGAAATGGGCTTCATTGAAGCCGTGATCCGCCAGGGCAATGTCGTAGAGCCCGCGGGACAGCGGATCGCTCGGGGTATCGAGGCTTTCTGCCCGTGCGCTGCGTTCCGGCAAACCAACGACATTACCGGAATCTGGCCGAGCGATCCGGCCAAAGGGATCGCGCGGGCGTTCCTGTCCAGTACGTCGTCCCAGCACCGTGTAGAGCCGGAAGAGAATGACGCATGCCACCATGGCAATGAAGACGATGAAGAGAAACTGGGAATTCATCCATGAACCTTTGGGCTAGGTGTCAGCCCGCTTGGCAGCCAACCTAGCGCCGGGGCTCACCGGGGTCCAGCCTCGCTGCACCTGCTTGCGCGTATATGGGGTGCAGGTGGGCATAGTTTAAGGCCGCTGCGCTTGTGAGCTCCGGCTATCCGTGCTAGCCCGCGCTTTCTTTGCACGAACACAAGGACGTTCCATGAGTGACGATTTTTCCGGCGACACCTCAGCCGATGCGCTCGGTGACGGTCAGCAGCCAGGATTCCGCATCCAGGTGATCGGGCAATATGTGAAGGATTTGTCCTTCGAAAACCCCGCGGCGCCCGCCGGGCTCAATATCCGACCCAATATTGATCTTGGCGTCGATCTGCAGGCCCGTCGTCTCGATGACACACATTATGAAGTTGAACTTAAATTGCGCGTAGGGGCCAAGGCCGAAGACAAAACGGTGTTTCTCATGGAACTGTCCTATGGCGGACTTTTCCTGATCGAAAACGTGCCAGCGGAGATTTTGCAGCAGGTGCTCCTGATCGAGGCCCCCCATCTGCTCTTTCCCTTTGCGCGACGGATTGTCGCCGACTGCGTGCGTGACGGCGGTATGCCGCCGCTCATGATCGAGCCAATCGATTTTGCCAGCCTCTATCGGGCGCGTATGGAGCAAGGCGGCGAGACCCTCGGCAACGCCTAGGCTGGCGTGAGACGCTCACGACCCCAGTTCCAGAGCGCCTCATCTCCCAGTTCGGCCACAAATGCCTGATGGGCGGCCCGTTCCTCCGCGCTCAGCCGCGCCACGAGCGGCTGGGGACGCGGTCGTGCGGCGCTGCCCTCGCGCAGGGCAGAGCTGTCCTCAGCACCCAGGGGCGCCAGTTCCAGGGCTTTCTGGCGTCCACCAATGAGTTCGAGATAAAGGCGCGCGGTCAGTTCGGCATCAAGCAGTGCGCCGTGTTTGCTGCGCGCTGACAGGTCGATGCCGAAACGTTTGCACAATTCGTCGAGAGAATAGCGCACGCCCGGAAGTTTGGCCTTGGCGATTTCTATGGTGTCGATCGCCCGCGCCAAGGCGATGGGCGCCCGACCCAGCCGGCCAAGTTCCGCGTTGACGAACTTGATGTCGAAGACAGCATTATGAATGACGAGAGGGTCTTCACCAAGAAAGGCCAGGAATTCATCGACCACATCGGCAAAAAGTGGCTTGTCGGCGAGGAATTCATCCGTCAGCCCATGCACCCGTGTGGTCTCAATCGGTACTGCGCGTTCCGGATTGAGATAGGCATGAAAGTGCGCCCCGCTCGGCACATGGTCGATCAGCTCAACACAACCGAGCTCGATGATGCGATGGCCGTCACTGGGATCAAGGCCGGTGGTTTCGGTGTCAAAGACGATTTCACGGATCATAAGCGACGCCTCACCTGATCAAGTATCGATCGAACCTGAGCGAACGCATGGTCAAGACCGACACTGGTATCAACCACAAAATCGGCACGCTTTTTCTTTTCCGCATCGTCAAGCTGCCGCGACAAAATGAGGTCAAGCTTTTCGGGCGTCATGCCTGGGCGGGCAAGAACCCGGGCGCGCTGCATCTCGGCTGGCGCCGAGACGACAACGATGACATCCACGCGGCCATGACCGCCAGCTTCAAACAGCAGCGGGACGTCCAGAACCACCATTGGCGCATCTTTGTGCTGCGCCATAAATGCCGCTTCATCAGCGGCAACCAAGGGATGGACAATACGTTCGAGCACAGCGAAACCATCGGCGCGATCCGCAACTGCTTTGCTCAGCGCCGTCCGATCCACCCTTTCCTCACGGACAGTACCAGGAAACGCCTGGGCAATAGGCGCAACTGCGCTGCCACCTTTATCGTAGAGCCGGTGTACCGCGGCATCAGAATCGTAAACTGGAACGCCAAGTTTCCGAAACATCTTGGCGGTTTCCGACTTGCCCATACCAATGGAGCCGGTCAGACCGATCAGCAAAGGACGGTTCATGGCGTCGCGGCCTCCAGGTGATGGCGCAGCGCCGGCGAGACCTCAGGGGTGACACCATAAAATGCGGCAAAGGACGGCACCGCCTGATGCATCAACATGCCAAGACCATCGATCGCGAACAGACCAAGGTGGTGGGCAGTATGAACGAGCTGCGTACCGCCCCGCCGATAGACCACGTCGCAGACCCGAGCCGTCGGCGGTAACAGCCCTAGATCAAGCACAAACTGCGTGTCCTGACCAAGCCCGATGCTGGTGCAGTTGATGAGAAGATCAACCCCCCCAGCAAGGCTCTGCCACACAGCAAAATCGCCCAGAACAAGTTGTGTCGTGAGGTGAGGACGAAGCGCGGTCAGAAGTGCCTGGGCGTGGGCCGGACTGCGGTTTACGACCGTGATCTTTGCTACATGGAGCTCACAAAGGGCCAACACAGCTGCCCGCGCAGCACCTCCGGCACCAACAATTACCGCATGCTGGTTCTCGAGTGTAGCAAGGCCAAGTTCGCTTTCAAGGCTCCGGCGCAGACCAAAGACATCTGTATTGCGGGCAAGAACACTCCCGTCGTCCTGAAATACCAGAAGATTGGCAGCCTGCGTCGCCCGCGCTGGTGCATCGGCGCTAGCAGCTAGGGCAAAGGCCGCCTCCTTGTGGGGAACCGTGACATTGACCCCGGCAAACCCGGCACGCCCAAGGCTTGCGAGCACGGCTGCGAGGTCTTCACGCCGCACGGGCATTTTGACATAGGCTCCAGGGATATTATGCGCTGCAAGCCAGTAGCCATGCAAAGATGGCGACAGGGAATGGGCAACGGGCCAGCCGACGACACCGGCGAGAGGGGTTCTCATGACTGTAGCATGCCAAGTTCGCGCAAGGATGCCAGCAATTCGAAGAGTGGAAGGCCAAGAACGGTGAAGTAATCCCCTTCTATTGCTGAAAACAGCTGCGCACCGAGCCCCTCAAGATGATAGCAACCCACACATCCTAGGATGGCATCGCCTTCGGTCTGCAGATAGGTCTCAAGAAAGGCATCAGAAAATGCCCGCATGGTCAGCCGGGCCTCGGCGCAGGGCTCGGCCAGAACCTGTCCGTCACGCACAAGCGCTGCGGCACTGATCAGGCTGTGACTTTGCCCACGCAGGGCGCGCAGTTGTCGTGCTGCGTCTTGAAGATCGAAGGGCTTTGAGAACAGCTCACCGTTCTGCACAAGGATCTGATCTGCACCTACAATCACCTGGCCGGGCAGACGATGGCTGAGCGCAAAGGCCTTCTCGCGGGCAAGCTGCTGGGCAATGGTACGCGCAGTGTGGCCCTGGCGCTGAAGCTCCGCACGCAACGGGCCCTCGTCAAGACCTGGATTTACGCTCGCGTAGGCGACACCTGCCGCAGCAAGAAGCCGTGCTCGGGTTGAACTCGTGGAGGCCAGGATGAGGCTCATGGGACCGGATCCTGGCGCTCGGTGAGCAGGTTGAGAACAGCTGCTGCGGTTTCTTCCACGGACCGACGGGTGACATCGATCGAGGGCCAGCCATGTTGCTCAAAGAGTTTGCGGGTCTGGTTGACTTCTGAGCGCACAGCTTCAAGGTCCACGTAAGAGGTATCGCGGACCTCCCCCAGGGTATTTAGGCGGTTGCGCCGGACCTGAACAAGGCGATCTGGCGAGGCCCAGAGGCCGACCACAAGCGGGCCTTTGACGCTGAGAAGGGGTTCAGGGATCGGAAGTCCAGCTACAATTGGGACGTTCGCTGCGCGCACTCCGCGGATCGCGAGATAAACACAGGTTGGCGTCTTGGATGTGCGACTCGCACCTACGAGGATCACCTCAGCATCGGCGAGCCGGTCAACTGCCTGACCATCGTCGTGGGTGATGGTGTAATTGAGCGCTTCGATACGCTGCAGATAGCGGTCATCCAGGCCGTGTTGGGCACCCGGGCGATGCGTTTCGGCGGCGCCACCGAGATAGGATTTAAGCATTCCGATCGGTCCGTCGAGGACACCCTGAAAGGGCACGCCAAGGGCTGCGCAATGCAGTTCAAGTTCCCGCCTGAGGTCCGGGTTGACGACGGTAAAAAATACTGGTCCTGGTTCTTCGCGGATATGGCTGATGACACGCTCAAGCTGGCGGGAAGACCGCACCAGCGCATAAAAGTGCTCCAGAACATCTATACCTTCGAACTGGGCACAGGCGGCCTTAGCGATAGTATTCAAGGTCTCGCCGGTTGAATCTGAGACCAGATGGAGATGAAACCGCCTGTTCATAAGATGAGCATCTTTGCTTCTGGATTACCCCCAGCTCGTACACATTCCATCATGGGAGGACCACACCCTTCAACAGCGCCGATGCCCAGGCAGACCATTTCATCCCCAGGGGAACCAGGAGCCGTGCGCTCACGGTGTACCACTGGTCCCAATATGTGCATGACGGGTGCGCACCCCGGCCCCGGAAGGGGAACCTATGAAGTCTTGTGTCCCAGCACTTTGGGTTCTAGAGCTGGTCCTACTCCACCCATCCATGCACAATTCACAGACCTAACATCATAAACAGAATCCTTAGGAGTCTTTCTGTGGTAGAGGCTGAGGCGAAGAAGCTTATACAGGTTCTCGACGGAGCCGCGGTGTCGCCACCCCCTGTCTGGCTGATGCGGCAGGCGGGTCGGTATCTACCCGAGTATCGCGCCTTGAGGGCTAAGGCGGGTTCATTCTGGACCATGTGCATGGATCCTGAGATGGCGGCTGAGATCACGCTACAGCCGATCCGGCGGTTTGGCCTGGACGCAGCGATCGTCTTTTCGGATATTCTGGTCATAGCGTACGCGCTGGGGGCGACCGTGTGGTTTGAAGAAGGCGTAGGCCCGCTTTTGACGCGCTATGAGGAGATCACAGACATAGACCGGGATCCGGCGAGTTGGCGACAGAAGCTGGCTCCGGTGTATGATACGCTGCGGCTGGTGCGAGGGGGACTCAGTAACAGCAACACGTTGATCGGTTTTGCTGGGGCACCATGGACGCTCGCAACTTACTTGGCAGAGGGTGGTGGCTCGACGGACCAGCGCGCGGCCAAGCTCTGGGGCTATCGTGATGCAGAGAGCTTTCTGGAGCTGTTGGAGCTGCTCAGCGAGTGCGTCGCCGATCATCTGGTAGAACAGCTGAAGGCAGGCGCTGATGCGGTGCAGATTTTCGACAGCTGGGCGAGTGGCCTGTCTGCCGACTGTTTTGAGGAGTGGGTGATCGGGCCGACGCAGCGGATCGTAACAAGAGTCCGCAAGGAGATCCCGGACGCACGGATCATCGGGTTTCCACGAGGAGCGACTTTGGAAGGCTATCGCCGCTATGCAGAGGTTTGCGATGTCAACGCTGTATCGCTCGATACAGCCGTACCGCTTGACTGGGCAGTGGAGACGTTGAGTCCGCTCTGTGCACTTCAGGGCAATCTCGACCCGCTTCTCCTTCTTGCGGGAGGCGAGAGGCTTGTGCGCAAGGTTCGCGAAAGCTGCGCACTGACCTCAGGAAAGGCCTTTGTTTTCAATCTTGGTCATGGCGTTGTACCCCAAACGCCGCCAGAACATGTTACGGCCCTGCTGCACGCGGTACGGGCACCGTTATGAGGGTGGCCGTTGTCCTCTTCAATCTGGGTGGGCCAGATCGACCAGAGGCGGTGCGACCGTTTTTGAGTAATCTTTTCTGTGATCCGGCGATCATTTCATTGCCTGCGATCGTGCGGTTGCCGCTTGGTCATTTCATCGCCTGGCGCCGGGCGCCGGTGGCACGGCAGATCTATGAAAAAATCGGCGGCCGGTCACCCATCGTTGCTGAAACTGCGGCCCAAGCGCGGGGTCTACAGGCCGTGCTCGAAGCCCATGGGCATGAGGCCAAAGTAGTGATGGCGATGCGCTACTGGAAGCCTTTTGCGGCGGAAGCCGCGTCGGAGGTCAAGGCGTTTGGTCCGGAGCAAATCGTTCTGCTACCGCTCTATCCCCAGTATTCGACAACGACAACGGGGTCGTCATTGCGTGACTTCCAGGATGCAGCAAGACAGGCGGGCCTCAATCAGCCCGTCCGCAGGGTGTGCTGTTTTCCCGATGAGCCAGGTTTTATTGCGGCCCAGGTCCGTCTGCTGCGCATGGCACTTGGAGCCCGGCGTGATGGAGTTTCCTATCGAGTGCTGTTTTCTGCCCATGGTCTACCCAAACGTATTGTCAGCCAGGGTGATCCCTATCCGCTGCATGTGAACACCACGGTGCGAGCAATCGTGGCAGGCCTCGGTGAAGAGATCGAACATGTGGTCTGCTATCAGAGCCGGGTGGGACGGCTTGAGTGGATCGGGCCTGCGACTGATGCAGAAATTGCTAGGGCTGGTGGTGAGGGCAAGGGCGTCATTGTGGTTCCGGTGGCGTTTGTCAGCGAACACTCAGAGACACTGGTCGAGCTCGACATCGAATATGGGCATCTGGCGAAAGCCAGTGGCGTCATCGATTATATCCGGGTCCCGACGGTGGGAACGGCGCCTGAGTTTCTTGAGGGGCTGGGCACGCTTGTCGACGCTGCCTTGAGGAGTAGTGGGGTGGTCAGTTCGGGGCCGGGGCGCATCTGCCCCCAATCCTGCTCTGGGTGCGGCTATGGTCTGAATGAGGGGGCAGGGGCGTGATGGCAGCGGGGACGGCTTATCTTTGGGTCAAGGCGTTTCACATCATTTCGGTGATCGCATGGATGGCAGGAATGCTCTACCTGCCAAGGCTCTTCGTCTACCATTGCGAGGCCGCTCCTGGCTCGGAGGCGTCCGAGCGCTTCAAGGTCATGGAACGGCGGTTGCTCAAGGCGATCATCAATCCGGCCATGGTGGCAACCTGGGGTTTTGGCATCACGCTGGTCATCATGAGTGGAGCCTGGCAGTTTGGCTGGTTCCATGTGAAATTTCTCCTTGTGCTGGCAATGAGCGGGGTCCATGGGCTTTTTGCCCGCTGGACACGGCTTTTTGCCCAGGACCGTAACACGCGGCCAGCGCGCTTCTACCGCATCTGGAACGAGGTACCGACGGTGCTAATGATTGCGATCGTGATCCTGGCTACGGTCAAGCCGTTCTAGAAAATGGTCAGGGTGCCTCTTGTGGAGACTTTGCAACGGCACTAAATCAGGCTATAAGACGTTAGTTCCCCAACACGCCACGGGCTGACGCGCAGGTAGAGGCGCGCAGAACCGGCCGAGACCGGCCCGGCGTATCGTTCAAATCCGTTGATGTCGTCTGGGCGACTTGAGGTCGTCTGGAACCCATCCGGTCCGCCCTTCCACTTGCTCAGGTGTTTCTTTCATGACTGTTCAAGACGGCCTGCAGGCCATGAAGCTGCAGGATCTCAAAGCCAAATCCCCCACTGAACTGCTCGCCTTCGCCGAAGAGCTTGAAATTGAAAACGCGTCGTCCATGCGCAAGCAGGACATGATGTTTGCCATTCTCAAGGAACTGGCAGAGCGCGACGTCGAAATCACTGGCGGAGGCACGCTCGAAGTGCTGCAGGATGGCTTTGGCTTTCTGCGCTCCCCGGAGTCCAATTATCTTGCAGGGCCTGATGATATCTATGTCAGCCCCTCACAGATCCGGCGGTTTGGTCTTAGGACCGGCGATACGGTGGACGGACCCATTCGCAGTCCCAAGGATGGCGAGCGCTATTTTGCGCTTCTGAAGGTATCGACAATCAATTTCGAGCCCCCAGAAGCGACCAAGCACAAGGTTCATTTCGACAATCTGACGCCGCTTTATCCAACAGAGTGGCTAAAGATGGAGATCGAGGATCCCACCTTGAAGGATCGCACCGGCCGGGTGATCGATATTGTGGCACCGCAGGGTAAGGGCCAGCGCGCGCTCATCACCGCTCCTCCTCGGACTGGTAAAACGG
Organism: Rhizomicrobium sp.; assembly: GCA_049964915.1. GTDB lineage: Bacteria > Pseudomonadota > Alphaproteobacteria > Micropepsales > Micropepsaceae > Rhizomicrobium. The sequence continues at coordinate 9,503 of JBMFWV010000008.1, read as the reverse complement.
TTATCCTGCAGAACATCGCGCGGGCGATCGCGGCCAACCATCCGGAGTGCTACCTGATCGTGCTGCTCATCGATGAGCGGCCGGAGGAAGTTACCGACATGCAGCGTACGGTGAAGGGCGAAGTGATTTCTTCGACCTTCGACGAACCGGCACAGCGCCATGTGCAGGTGGCCGAAATGGTTATCGAAAAGGCCAAGCGGCTCGTCGAGCACAAACGCGACGTGATCATATTGCTCGATTCGATCACCCGCCTTGGCCGTGCCTATAACACTGTAGTGCCGTCTTCGGGCAAGGTTCTGACCGGCGGCGTCGATGCCAATGCGCTGCAGCGGCCCAAGCGCTTTTTTGGCGCCGCGCGTAATATCGAGGAAGGCGGGTCGCTGACGATCATCGCCACCGCTCTGATCGACACCGGCAGTCGCATGGACGAAGTGATTTTCGAAGAGTTCAAGGGCACAGGTAATTCGGAAATCATCCTCGACCGCAAAGTTGCCGACAAGCGTGTGTTTCCGGCGATCGATATCCTGCGCTCAGGTACCCGCAAGGACGAGCTGCTGGCTGACAAGGGCACGCTGTCGAAGATGTATGTGTTGCGCCGGATTCTGGCGCCGATGGGCACGGTTGATGCCATCGAGTTCCTGCTCGATAAGCTACGTTCGTCCAAGAACAACGCTGATTTCTTCGAGAGCATGAACACCTAGGGGCGGGGTTCACGTCCCTTGGTTCAGAGAGGCCCCATTGTGGCCTCTATTGACCAGGGCTTTGTGGCGGGCGCACACTGTTTGTGAAACCGAGGGCGTAGATGATGGCCGAGGAAGAACACGAGCGTGCCCAGTTTCGGGCCATGAGCCAGAGCACGGCGGAGGACTGGAGCAAGATCAGCAGCGCCGCACATAGTTTCAACCGGGCATTACCGGAACGGGTTCTCGCCCATCTGAAGCTGCTCGAAGGGGATTGCGGCGGGTTTGCTGTTGATCGTCTGGAACATTGCCTGCAGTCGGCCAGCCTTGCCTACCGCGATGGTATGGACGAAGAGTATGTCGTTTGTGCGCTTCTTCATGACATCGGTGACACGCTTGCTGGACATAATCATGCCGAGCTTGCGGCGACGATCCTAAGGCCATTTGTCAGCGAAGAGAATTGGTGGATGCTGCAGCACCATGGCATTTTCCAAGGCTATTACTTTTTCCATCACCTCGGCCTTGATCGCAATCTGCGCGACAAGTTCCTTGGCCATCCGGCTTTCGAACATACCGCTGCGTTCTGTGCCCGGCACGACCAGAACGCCTTTGATCCGGATTACGATACCATGCCACTGCAGGCCTTTGTGCCGATGCTGGAGCGGGTGATGGCCCGTCCCAAGCGCTCCATCTATCTGCGCAAGCAAGAGGCTGGCGCGACGGTGATGTAGTCGGGCGCTTCGGTCAGGGTCGCAGCACGATCGCCCCGGTGGTTGTGCGCGAATGCAGCGCAATATGTGCGGCGCGGGCCTCTTTGAGCGGGAACTCGGCATGAATGTGGATCTTGATGGTCCCCCGCACAATGAGGTCAAAGACGTCGTCGGCGGTGGCCTGTAATTCCTGCTGTGTACTAACATAATCAAAAAGTGTTGGCCGGGTTACAAAGAGAGAGCCCTTTTGGGCCAACACGGCCGGAGAGAAGGCGGGCACCGGCCCAGAAGCGTTGCCAAAGCTGACCATCATGCCACGTCGGGCCAGACAGTTGAGGGAGCCGTCCCAAGTGTCCTTGCCGATTGAATCATAGACGACAGGAACGCCACGACCTCCGGTCAGTGCGCGCACTTTTTCCACCCAGTCCTCGGTACGTGTGTTCAGAACATGGGCACAGCCATACTCGTGCGCGAGAGCTCGTTTGTCGTCTGAGCCTACGGTACCGATCACCTCTACGCCGAGGGCACGGGCCCACTGGCTGGCGATTGAACCCACTCCTCCTGCAGCTGCATGCCACAAGATGGTTTGGCCTGGCGCAACGGTAAAGCAGCGCTTCAGCAGAAATTGTACGGTCATGCCCTTGAGCATGGCGGCGACAGCGATGTCATCGCTCAGCTGTGGGGGTAAGGTAATCAGCCGGTCGAGCCGAACATTGGCACCGTCTGCATAGCCGACAAGAGGCTGCGTGCAATAGCCCACGCGCTGACCCAAATGAAAGTCCACCACCCCGTCACCGAGCGCTTCGATGATCCCCACTGCCTCACCGCCAAGCGTGGCCGGGAGGGACACAGGATAGAGGCCGCTGCGGTGATAGGTGTCGATGAAGTTGACGCCAATGGCGGTGTGACGCAGCCGTACGTGACCCGGCGGGGGTGTGGGCAGATCAATGTCGACATATTCGAGAACGTCGGGCCCGCCCGTCTTGGCAATGCGAATGGCTTTCATCGGTAGCGTCTCCTGAAAAAGGGCGAGGACAGGCGTCATGGGCACGAGGTTGTGGGCCACGATGACCCGCCTGGCGCCAAAATCAAGTTCCGGATGATGGCTTGCGTCGTGGCGCCAACAGAACAATGCTCGTTCGCACGAGAAGTCACTCGGTTTTGGCAGGACGAATGGTGCGCGAAGCAGTTGGGCACAGCCTGGTGGTGAATGAGGCGGTGGGAGAAAGCCTCAGCCTGATACAGGCCGTTGCCGTGATCATGATGGGCGTTTGCGGATTGCTGATGTCCGGGGTGATGCCTGTGTTGATGGGCAGCTTGGTCGATCTGCACCGGATTGATCCCTCCCAGCTGGGGGTAACCGCCATGGCAGAAGGTCTTGTCATGGGGCTGTCGACGGCGGCGGCCTCGGCACTTTTGCCGCCCCGCGGTCTGCGGGCGTGGGCTGTCGGATCGTCACTGGCACTGGCGCTGATCAGTGGGGCCGGAGCCTGGGCGTCGGGCACCCTCGTGATTGGGCTGCGCGCGATGGCGGGATTACCTGAAGGCATATTGCTGTGGATCAGCATCGGCATGATTGCCCGACACGCGACTCCCGAGCGGATGAGTGCGGTGCTGCTGGCGGCGATGACGGCGGCACAGTTTGTCCTTGCGCTGCTGCTCACGCTGGTGGTGCTGCCGCGATTTGGCGTGTCGGGAGGGTTCATCGCGCTGGCTTTGGGAAGCTTGATGGCAGTGTTTGCAGCGGGGAAACTACCGCGGTCCTACGCGCCCCTCATAAAGCCCGTAGGGGAAAGTTCGGCGCCGCCATTGCGCGGGTGGGTTGCATTGGTGGCAACGGTGATCTTTACCGCTTCGTTTCCCGCAGTTGCGGTCTTTCTGCTGCCTATCGCCCATCAGGCAGGTCATGATGCTGAGGTGGCACGTCTGGCGCTGACGTTGTCGCTGCTCGCCCAGCTGGTTGGCGGGAGCATGGCGACATGGATTGCCGGGCGCATTCACTACCTTCCGGTGCTGCTTGGCGGCAGTGCCATCTATGTCGGTTGCTGGGCGGTGATGGGTGTTCAGGGGCCAAGCTGGGCCTTCATCGCCGCGGTAACTGTGACGGGATTCTGCTATCTCGGCATCACGCCGTTTCTGGTACCGATGCTGATTGAGGCTGATCCCTCACGGCGAGCCGCGATGATGGGTGGGGGAGCCCAGGTCCTGGCGGGCGCCCTGGGTCCGCTGGTTTCCTCTCAGCTGGTAAGCCGGGATAATGTGGATCCCGTCCTCTGGCTCGCGGTGACGCTCATGCTGTGCGGTCTTTCCATCATTGTAGGTCTTTATTTCGTCGAGCGCCGCCACCGTCACCTGCGTCAGCTGGTGGTCGTGTCACAGGATCTCAGCTGAGATGCTGACGCAGAAAGGTCGTTGAGCGGGTGTTGGCAAGATCGGCACAGGCCTGGTCATAATTGGCGCCACCCTGACGGGCGAAGGCGTGGTCCATCGTAGGGTAGTGGTGGAGCGTGACCAGCGGATTGACTTTGAGCTCTTCGGTGATTTTTTCCTGGGCCTCGGGCGGCACGAACTGATCTTTGCCAGCGATATGCAGCATGAGCGGAGCGCGAATATGACGGGCTTCGGACAGACGGTCCTGGATATTCACGCCATAGTAGCCAACACAGGCATCAGCGTCGGTGCGGCAGGCGGTCAGATAGGCAAGCTGGCCCCCCAGACAATAGCCGACGGCCCCGACCTTGCCGGTGCAGCCGGACAGGTGGCGCGTGTAGTTGATCGCGGTCGCGATGTCGGTGATGCCCTTGTCGATGTCAAAGCGGGTCATGAGGTCGAAGGCACGCTTCCACTCTGCGTCGGTCTTGTCCGTCAATTCCACGCCAGGTTCGAGCCGCCAGAATAGGTCGGGGGCGAGGGCAAAAAAGCCGCGCGCGGCATAGGCGTCGGCGATGTCGCGCATGACCTGGTTTATGCCGAATATTTCCTGGATGACGATAAGGCCCGGACCGCGCCCGGATTCCGGTACTGAAAGATAGCCCTGGAAACTTCCGTCCTTACCTTCAAGCGTAATCTGGCTTCCACCCATAGCTTGTCTCCCCGGAATTCAGCGCCTGCAGGCTAACCCGAGCTGGCGCCGTGGCAAAGTCTCGAATTTCAGAGCTGAGGCCGCCCATCAGTTTGGCTTCTGGCCGTCTTTTGCCGCCTCGGCACGGGCCTTCATTGCCATCGCAAGTTGTGCTGGCAGGATCAGTTGTTGGGCAAGCTGCCCCGGATCTGTGATTGGCGCCGAACACATGGTGTTTTGGCAGATATAGGCGGTTGGTTCACCGTCCTGCATGGTTTTGCCATGCGCGATATGGCCTTGCGGCAATTTGTGTGCCGGCGAGATGACCATAAGCACGTGTGCAGGCAAAGTCCGCGAGCGTACGGCATCAACAAGAGCGCGCGTCTTGGCGTTCGCGCTGGGACCTATGATCACGATCTGCAGGGAGAGCAGTGCGGTTTCAAAGCTGCTCAGATAGGTCGGCATTGACAGGGGCGCTCGTCCCAGCTCACCGGCAAAAGCGGTCAGGATGGCGTTGAGGCGATCGCGATAGGCGGTATCAGCAGTGATGAGAAAAAGCTTGGTCAGCTCGCCGATCATCACCCCGTTTGCACTCGGCGTCACTTGATCGAAGATCGTCCGTGGACGGACAAAAAGGGCGGGATCGTCATTTGCTGTGATGCAGTAGCCACCGTGAATGGGGTCCCAATACCGCGCATCTAGCATCCGCACCCAGGCCTTTGCATGTTCGATGTAGCGGGCGTCCTGAGTGGCGTCAAAGAGTGCGAGCGCTGCACGGATCATTTGGGCATAGTCGTCGGAGAAGCCTTCTTTGCTGCGGGAATTGGCACACCAGCTGTGCGAGAGGCGGTCGCCATCGCCAAGGGTGCTGCGGATGAATTCAAAGGTGCTTTGCGCGATTGCCAGCCATTCGGGTTTTTTGAGCGTGACACCAGCGCGGGCAAGTGCGGCGATCGCCAAGCCGTTCCAGTCCGTCAGAATCTGCTCATCGCGCTGAGGCGCTGGGCGCTTATTACGTGCTTCCAGGAGTAGGCTGCGCTGGCGGGCAAATAGGGTTTCATCTGCGTCCGCGAGAGGGTAGCCGGCAATGGGACCCAGCCGGTGCAGAACGTTCTTGCCGTTCAGGCTGCCTTCACGGGTAACGTTGTAGACTTCCTTGAAGCGCTGCGAAAATGTGCCTTTTAGTGTGGCGTCGATTTCTGCTTCGCTCCAGACATAAAACTTTCCTTCTTCACCGTCATTGTCTGAGTCGATGCAGGCGGCAAAGCCATCGCCAAGGCGCATGTCGCGCAACAAAAATTGCACAGTTTCGTGGATGCGATCGATGAAGAGCGGCCACTGGTTGAACTGGGCAACGCGAATGAGCTGTTCGATGAGAAGAGCTTGGTCATACAGCGTCTTCTCGAAATTGGGTACGGTCCAGCGTTCGTCCGTGGCGTAGCGCGCAAAACCGCCGCCCACGTGATCCCAGACGCCGCCCATGCATATGTTATGAAGGGACGTGAGCACGATCTGGCTGAACTGGTCGAGACCTGTGCGCAAAAACGCGTTCCACATCACGTCGAGCAGATGTGGTGAGGGAAATTTCTGTGGGCCGGTTACGCCACCGTAGAAGATGTCGAAAGCCTGGCCGATGCGGACGGAGGCGGCATCCAGCACGCTGTTGTTGATTGGGCCGCGACGGTCACTGGCCCACAGCTCGGTAAGGCCTTCGCGTACGCGCGTGGCGTTGGCGAGGACATCCTGCTGTTGCTCGCGCCAGGAGCGGGCGAGGTCGGTGAGGACGCGGGTGAAGGAGGGTGAACCAAAACGCTCTTCCTTCGGCAGATAACTGGTGGCGAAAAAAGGTTCTGCTTGGGGGGTAAGAAACACGTTCAACGGCCAGCCGCCGCCATGACCGAGCATATTGGCCGAAGCCTGGTAAAGCTGGTCGAGGTCGGGACGCTGCTCACGGTCAACCAGGATGGGGATGAAATCCGCATTGATGAGCGCGGCCGTTGCTGAATCGGAAAAACTCTCCGCGTTCATGACGTGGCACCAGTGGCAGGCGGTATAGCCAATGGACAGAAGAATTGGCTTGCCTTGCGTGCGTGCCTCTTCAAGGGCAGTTTCGCCCCAGACGCGCCAGTCAACGGGATTGTCCTTATGGGCAAGGAGGTAGGGGCTGGTCGCGTGGGCGAGCTGATTGCTCATGAATGAATCCTGGGCTTTCTGTGAGAGAACTGTGCTTTCCTAGCGTGGTAATGTCCGACTGGACAAGCGCTTGGTGAGGAAGGTGTGCGGTGAAGCTTAACATCGAGATTGACATGACCCCTGAAGAGGCACGGCGGGTGATGGGTTTGCCGGATCTGGGACCGTTGCAGGCCGTGGTGCTGGCCGAAATGGAAAAGCGCATGCACAAGGCGCTAGATGCGGCAGACCCGGAAGCGATGGTGAAGGCGTGGATGGCGCCGGGGCTTCAGGGTTGGGAAGCCTTCAATCGACTGTTCCAGGAGGCGGCGCGACGCAACTCCGGGAAGGATCGGGGTAGCGACAAGGGTGCTGCCCGCTAACAGTATGACGGCAACGATATTTGCCCTTTCGAGTGCTCCCGGGCGCGCCGGAGTCGCGGTGATACGGGTCTCTGGCGACAGGGCCCGGGACGCAGTGGAAGCGTTGACGGGACGGGCTCCCCCGGCACCGCGTCAGGTGGTCTTGGCGCGTCTGCGCGATGGCGCGGGGGTGTTGATTGACCAGGGGCTCTGCCTCTGGTTTGGCGCGCCCGCGAGCTTTACCGGGGAGGATGTCTGCGAGTTTCAGATTCATGGTGGGCGGGCGGTGATCGGGGCATTGCTGGGCGCGCTCGGCCAGATTGAGGGACTGCGGCCAGCACGACCCGGTGAGTTTACCCGGCGCGCCGTGGAGCACGGAAAATTTGATCTTACTGCAGCGGAAGCACTCGGGGATCTCATCGCGGCTGAGACCGAGCAGCAGAGGGTGTTGGCGCTGCGCCAGCAAGAAGGCGGGCTTGGCGAACTCTATGAGCGGTGGCGCAGGCAGTTGACCCGGGCGCTCGCTTGGGCCGAGGCGGTGATAGATTTTGGCGAGGACGAGGTCCCAGAAAGTGTCTGGACAAAAGTCGTTGGGGACGTGCGCGTGCTTGCAAACGAGATGCAACAGCATCTGGATGACGGCCAGCGTGGCGAGCTCATAAGAGATGGCCTGACGATTGCTATTGTCGGTCCGCCAAATGCCGGAAAAAGTAGTCTTATCAATATCTTGACAAAGCGCGATGTGGCGATTGTGGCGCCAACCGCGGGTACAACCCGCGATTTGATCGAGGTGCGCCTCGACCTTTCGGGCTATGCGGTAACGCTGGTGGACACGGCCGGTCTGCGCGAAGCCGGTGAAGAAATAGAGGCGGAGGGTATTCGTCGTTCTTTGGCGCGCGCGAGAAGCGCCGACCTGCGATTGCTGTTGCTCGACGCCAGCGCGCCACAGACCTCGGATTTGGTGCCCCTCGAGGTGCGCAGTACTGCCGATATCGTGGTGTGGAACAAGATCGACCTGGCTCGGGCCCCAGAGGCTGGAGGGCTGGCAATCTCCGCGCGGACGGGAGAGGGCGTTCTAGATATTATGGAAACGTTGGCAGAACGGGTTCGGGAGCGGCTGGAGTTCCCGAGTGAAGCCCCGGTATTAACCCGCGCCCGACACCGCAATGCGGTAGAAGAGGCGGTGACGGCCCTTAAGCGGGCGTTGCTGGTGCCCGAGGGCGCGCCGGAACTGATGGCGGAGGATCTGAGGCTGGCTGGTCGGGCTTTGGGGCAGATCACTGGTGCAGTCGATGTCGAGGAGCTCCTTGACGTAATTTTCAAGGATTTTTGTATCGGTAAGTGATCGGTATGTTGGCGCAAAGGGAAAAGAAGACCAGCACTCAAATTCAGAGAATTGGAATTTGAAGACCATTATGGCACAAGTTCCATATGGCCAAATATTTGGACGCTCTGCTGGAAAAGCTCGAAAGCAGATGGTCGCTTGCCACACTTGTCTGGCAGACAGTGGGGGCGGTCATGAGTTTTGGCATTCCCGCGTGGGCCGCGCACGCCACTGCATGGATTAATAAATTTGGGCCAATAGCTTGGGTGGCGTGCGGGTTTGTCGGGCTACTTCTCTTTGCTGTCTTCCTAGTGCTCGTCGCCGTTTTTCGGGAACGCTTCATAGCTGCATCTATACGGCGCCGATTCTATGAAAAAGCCGATGGAGTAAATCCATTAGAGACTACATTCAGAAACCAACGAATTTATTTAGCTGACATCATTTCGCCAATAGAGCCGACCCTAAAAAATAAGACATTCATTGGCTGCGAAGTAATTGGACCAGTAAACATTGGCGTTATAGCTTCCAAGCCTGGGAGCGGCGGCTTTAATGGTTGCAATTTTCATAGTTGTAACGCAGTTCGTGTGCGCAACGATACTCCAATTTCTACGGGAATAATGTTGGTGGACTGCACATTTATACAGTGCACTCTGTTCCGCATCACATTGCTTATTCCAGCGTCTGCGTATGAAGATCTAAAGGCCAAGCTGCCCCCCATTACGTGGCTTACACCGGAACCTGGTGCCTAAATATTTTCCAAGCTGCACCCCTGAAGCCCCAATGCGGCCAAGGATGCCAGAAAGAAGGTTGCGGCAAAAGTTCCTCGCGCGAGCTTGGACTTGATGGAATCCGCCGTTTCATTGGGAAGCCCATGCTCCTTGAGTTTCTCGGCCAATTCCCCATAAGTCACATTGGCGCGCTTTAGCTCGGCTTTGAGAAACCGGGAGGCGCGCGCTGCCAGTTCCTTTTCGTCTTTGGCGAGACCCATGCATTCCTCGCAGATCAGATATGACACCAAAAGAGCATATCTGATCTGATTTAGTGTTGCAATCGGCCTGTAGGTGTCACATATAACACCTGTCGGTTAGATGTAACACGAAATGGCCATTCACTTTCTCCAATCCAAAGCGGCACGGACCCTGAGCCTCGCTCAGGTCTTCCGCATGACGGAGGAAGAGGCCGAAACCGCTTTCCGTA
>JBMFWV010000007.1:0-68259 GCA_049964915.1 Rhizomicrobium sp. | reverse complement strand
AGCGGCCGCCAGCGCCTCAACATCCACGGTGCGATTGACCTGGAGAGCGGCAAGACCGCCATGATCGACGTCGAAACCGTCGACGCGGCATCGACGATCCGGTTACTGGAAGCCATCGAAGCGATGTATCCATTGCTCGCGATGATCCATGTTTTTCTCGATAACGCGCGCTATCATCACGCCAAAATGGTGCAGGAATGGCTGGCGCAGCCAGGAAGACGGATCAAGCTGCACTTCGTCCCCGCCTATTGCCCGCATTTAAACCCGATCGAGCGATTGTGGGGCCTGATGCACAGGCACCTGACCCACAACAAGACCTACGCCACATATCGCGAATTCGCCGAGGCCGCTCTCGATTTCCTGCGCAACAAAGTCCCCAGATGCTGGCCGGAATTTTGTGATTCGGTCACCGACAATTTCCGCGTCATCGACTCAAAGGACTTTCGGGTTCTGGCGTGAACCGGGTATAGAGGTTTCCTTGTTCCATCTGGGAAGGGCAAAAATGCGGCTAAGACAAGGGTAAAATCGGGTAGCTCGGGTTATTGGCCTCTGGCTAGGCCCGGGACAGGTCTTGTTGCACTTGCGAATATCAAATGAAACCAGCATTTTACGAAGATACTTTATCCTTTGAATTGCTCATTTGCGGCGTGCCGCAGCGGAGGACGAATTGACCACCACACAGCATGGGGCCACGGCTCGCCCTCGCTCGCAGTATCGCCAAAAACTCATTGGCGGTTTGGTCCTGGCTCTGGGCCTCATGGTCAGCGGCTGTGCCAGTAATTCCCCCAACGCGCCCTATGATCCGTATGAGAGCTTCAACCGCAAGATCTTCAAGCTAAACCTTCAACTGGACCGCAGTGTCGCCCGTCCTCTGGCTCAGGGCTATGTCGCGGTGGTTCCCAAACCGGCACGGGAGGGCGTGCATAACTTCCTGGGTAATCTCGATCAGCCAGTCATCTTTATTAATAAGGTCCTTCAGGGTGAGCCGGATGACGCGGGCGACACTCTGGCGCGCTTCTTCGTCGATTCGACCGCAGGGATCGGTGGACTGATCGATGTGGCGTCGCTGATGGGGATTCCTGATCATTCGACCGATTTTGGCATCACCCTCGGGCGCTGGGGCTTCAATCAGGGCCCCTTCCTCATGCTGCCCTTGATTGGCCCTACCACGCCGCGCGATCTGACCGGAAAACTCGTCGATATTGGTCTGGCTCCTTCGACCTATATTCAGTATCGCAGCAGCCTCTATTACGGCCTGGGCGCAGGCTTCCTCGGGATCCTCGATGCCAGAGCACAGCGGCTGGGGCAGGTGGAGAGTCTGGAACGGACTTCGCTCGACTTTTATGCGACCACCCGCAATCTCTATCTGCAGTACCGTGCCGCGAAGGTAAACCGCGGCAAACCCAACATCCAGAATCTGCCGAATTTCTAAGCCTGGGAGTTTCAATGGAGCCAGCCGCCTGATCATGCTGCCGGCGGCTGGGTCCGATTTTGCTCTGCAGCTTGCAGAAGCGGACTGCGGTTGTTTTCAGCTTTCCCGTTCAAGCAGAAATCTTGGCAGCGCCACAAGGCCTTGGGCAGCTGTGCCGTAGGGGTGCAGGAGGCTGACGGCGTGGTCTGCGAGCTCGATCGCCTTGGTTCTTGCGGCCGCCACGCCCCATAGCGAGACGAGCGTCGCCTTGCCTGCGGCGGCGTCTTTTCCGACCGCCTTACCGGCTTTATCTGCGGTCGAAAGCACATCCAGAAGATCATCGGTGATCTGAAAGATCAGTCCGATGTCGTGGGCATATTCGCGCAGCCGCAACACCTCGTCCGCGCTCGCCTGACCGAGTATGGCACCGGCTACGCAACAAAATTCGAAAAGGGCACCTGTCTTCATCTGCTGCAGCAAGATGATCTCGTCGGCGCCGAAAGTCCGTTGCGCTGCCAGCATGTCGACCATCTGTCCCCCGATCATCCCGTCGCGTCCTGCAGCCTTAGCCAGCTCTTCGACCAGCCGGCATCGCACACTCGGGTCCGGATGTGTGGCCTCTGCGGCCAGGATCTCGAAGGCGACGGTCAAAAGGGCATCACCTGCGAGCACGGCGGTCGCCTCATCGAAGGCGCGATGGGTCGTGGGGCGGCCACGGCGCAGATCATCATCATCCATGCAGGGAAGATCGTCGTGAACCAAAGAATAGGTATGCAGGCATTCGATGGCGGCACCAACCCGAAGGGCGCGGGCAGGGTCTACCGTGAACAGCTTGGCGCTCTGGCTGACGAGGAAGGGGCGCAGGCGCTTTCCGCCAGCGAAGAGAGCGTAGCGCATGGCGTCGTGAATGCGGCCATGCAGAGCCTGCGAGGCCGGTACCAGGCGTTCCATCTCACCTTCCACCGCCTGCGATGCCGCCTTGAGGAGCTGCAAAATATCGATGGACGCGCCCGCGTCCCCGTATACACCCGTCATGATGCTTCCCTGATTGGCTTTCTGGCCTGCATGTTTTTGGGCCGAGCAGGCTGTAAAACAAATCCGGCACCGCTGCTACGCCAAAACGGAAGGCTTCCTCTCCCTCTTGCCGCCTCAGAGGAGGGCCAGGCAACCATATCCTGGTGCGCAAGGGTCGGCTGAAGCCGCCGCACATGCGCTTGACGGACTTCCCTCTGCCGCGGTGCCGCCAAGCGTATCTTCGTGCGCCACATACAAGTTCTCCTCGACGAATGCGCCCTGCGCTCCGCGCAGACAGCGGGCCGAAGCTTGAGAGTTTTTGATGCCGGTGATTTTACCTCAGCCACAGGCATGCACGCCGGTGTGTTGGGCAGAGGCAATGGCGCAGGCGGACCTGTGGATCAGTTCGGCAAGGCGCTTAGTCTCCGCCATGGCATTATCCACATTCATCATATGGTTGAGATGTTGACGGGCAGACCGACATGGCTGGTCCGGGTCTTATCCCGAGAGCGTAAACAAGCCCTTGATATTCCTCACAATACCAAAATGCGGGAGATGATCCACAGCAGCCAGTCTGGTGCGGACGACGGCGCGAGCGTTGTGGAGCGACAGGGAACCGGTAGACGGCGGCACGCGAGCTTTGCAAGATTGCCGACATTGTTCTAGTAGTCGGGTCCTATTACAGCTCCAACCGCCTGCGCGAGATCAGCAATGGCAACGGCGTTCCGAGTAATCTCTTCGCCGAGTTAGGAGAACGCGACCCCGCTGGCTTGTTGGCAAGTAAACGGGGACCTGAGTGTTGGCCCCTCGTGGCGGAGGAGCTGGGTGTGGAGGTTCCGGGTACAGCTTGAGCTTTATCCGGAGCTGGAAGTGAGCCAGATGGACGGCAAGAGCGAACACATCGCCTTTCGTCGTCCAGCCGAGCTCAGAACATAACCGAGCGTTCGTTCGAAGCGGACGCGAAGCATGGAGCGTTCAGTGCCGATCCCGTTCAAGCAGGCTGCCCGTATCGGGGCCTATGTCGCGAAGCAGCATGTAATGGGCCGCAAGCGCTATCCACTGGTGCTGATGCTGGAGCCTTTGTTTCGCTGCAATCTGGCCTGTGCAGGCTGCGGCAAGATCGACTACCCCGATGACATACTTAATCAACGCCTGTCGTACGACGAGTGCATGCAGGCGATTGACGAATGCGGAGCGCCAGCGGTGTCAATTGCAGGCGGAGAGCCGCTCTTGCATCGCGAGATGCCGCAAATCGTCAAAGGCTATATCGCGCGCAAGAAATTCGTCATCCTGTGCACTAATGCCCTGCTTCTGGCCAAGAAGATCGATCAGTATCAGCCACACCCCAATTTTACCTGGTCGATACACCTCGATGGCGACAAGGCGATGCACGACAAGTCCGTGTGTCAGGATGGTACCTATGAGAAGGCGGTTGCAGCGATCAAGCTGGCCAAACAAAAGGGTTTCCGGGTGCAGATCAACTGCACGCTCTTTAACGACGCCGACCCTGAGCGCACCGCCAATTTCTTCGATAACGTGATGACGATGGGCGTGGACGGGATTACCGTTTCCCCTGGCTATGCCTATGAGCGCGCCCCTGATCAACAACACTTCCTCAATCGCGAACGCACGCGCAACCTCTTCCGTGACATCCTGCGTCGCGGTGAGGGCGGCAAGAAGTGGGACTTTACCCAGTCTGATCTCTTCCTCGATTTCCTGGCTGGCAATCAGACCTATGAATGCTCACCCTGGTCGATGCCGCTGCGCTGCGTGTTCGGCTGGCAGAAGCCCTGTTATCTGCTTGGCGAAGGCTATGTGAAGACCTTCAAAGAGCTGATGGAAGATACTGACTGGGACAAATACGGCGTCGGAAACTACGAGAAATGCGCCAACTGCATGGTTCATTGCGGGTTTGAAGGCACTGCTGTGGCTGACTCCGTCAAGCATCCCTGGAAGCTGGTGAGGCTACACCGCAACGGCGTGCGTACAGAAGGGCCAATGGCGCCAGATATCGATCTGTCGCACCAGCGCCCGGCCGAATATGTTTTCTCGCGTCATGTCGAACACAAGCTAACCGAGATAAGGGCAAGCAAAACCGACGCCAAGAAGGCGCAGGCTGCGGAATAGGCTGGAGAAGGCAGTTTGTGCCCGCCAGCCAGTGGCGACAAGCTCGCCGAGCTGTGTGGGCTCGCGTGTGAGCGCCATGAGCACACGCGGCAACGACACCTTGCCCTCGCGCGTCATGGCCACATGTACAGCTGGTGGCAGGCGATGCTGGGCACCGTCTGCAATCACTCTGAGCGCACAAAACGGTAGTCCATGACGGGCTGCCAACTGAGCGGCAATATGAGATTCGAGATCGACGGCGAGCGCTCCCGTCGCTGCCCGCAACTGCGCCTTCTGTGCGGGAAGCTCAACGATGCGATCGCTGCCTGTAAGCGGGCCTTCGACGACCGCGAGCCGGTCGCGCACCGCAGCACGCCAGTGCTCGTCGCAGTCGAAGTGCATGCCTGAAGTCATGATCGTGGTGGCAAGGATCACGCTGCCTGGAGCAAGCTCAGGAGCAAGCCCGCCGCATAGACCTGCAGACAGAATGGCGCGGCCGCCGTGCCTAATCGCGGCCTCAAGATCTGCAGCGAGCGCATGATTATCTCCGCCCCCGGACAGGACGATTGCGCAGTCCGCGCCGAAGCATTTGGCTTCGCGCCGCATTCCGCTCACGGCAACAAGACCTGTCATAGACCGAACGCGACAGCACGGGTGTTGGAGGTGCGCAAATTACGATAGCGGGCAAGCGCCCAAAGCGGAAAAAACTTCGGGTAGCCGTGATAGCGCAGGTAGAAGACGCGGGGAAATCCGCCACCTGTGTAATGGTCCTGATCCCACAGGCCATCGGAGTTCTGGCTGGCTCGCAGATATTCGATGCCGCGGGCGACTGATGGATGATCCACCTGGCCGGCAGCCATCAGGCCGAGGAGCGCCCACGCCGTCTGGGAAGCGGTGGATGGCGCTCGCTGATAACCCTGATAATCAAGCCTGTAGCTGTTGCAGTCTTCGCCCCAGCCGCCGTCTTCGTTCTGGATGGCGATGAGCCAGTCAGCCGCCTTCTTTAGCATCGGGTGCTCGGGCGCAATGCCGGCAGCGTTCAGGCCACATAAGGCTGACCAAGTGCCATAGATGTAATTGACACCCCAGCGCCCAAACCAGCTGCCATCCTCGAGCTGGGTCCGCGCCAGATAGTCGATCGCCTGCCTCATTCTGGGACTGTCTTTGGCCTCACCAAGCTGTGCCAGCATCCCAAGGCAGCGCCCGGTAACGTCCTCGGTCGGCGGGTCGAGCAGGGCGCCATGATCCGCAAAGGGAATATTGTTGAGGTAATGATAGGTGTTGTCGGCGTCGAAGGCGGCAAAGCCACCGTTGCGGCTTTGCAGGCCAATAATCCATTCCGCGCCGCGGGCAATCGCCTCGGGCGCCTCCGGATCTGGCGCAATCGCATGCTGGGCACGCTCGAGGGCCATGACCACGACGGCAGTATCATCAAGATCGACGTAATGGGGGTTGTTATACTGAAACGCCCAGCCGCCTGGCCGTACGTCGGGGCGCCACTCGGCCCAGTCACCTTTCAACTCAAGGACCTGCAGGGGTTTGAGCCAGTCGAGGCCTCGGCGGACCGCGGCCAGAGCCGCATCTGCATTGGCCTCCATGAGCGCATGGCAGGTGAGTGCGGTGTCCCAGACCGGGGAAACACAAGGCTGGCAATAGGCTTCGTCTTCCTTGATCACCAGAAGATTTTCCACCGACTTGCGCGCGATTGCACGGTCGGGATGGACGGGTGGATAGCCCAGGCAGTCAAACATCATGACGCTGTTGGCCATTGCCGGATAGATGGCGCCAAGACCATCCTCGCCATTGAGGCGCTCGCGAACAAAGTTGAGGCAGGCATCGATGGCTCGCCGACGCAGTCTTTTCGGCCAAATCGGTTCGAGGCTTTTGAGGATAAAGTCTAGTGTGCCGAAAAATGCTGCCCAGTATGGATTTTGATGGGCGGCACGCGATTGTGCCCTGCTGCCTTTGGGCAGAAACAGTTCCGGCACGTGTACACCGCGCGGATTTTTCGCCATGGGCTTTTCGGATTGCAGCACCAGGAGTGGTACGATGACGGTGCGTGCCCAATAGCTCATCTTGGACAGGTGAATCGGAAACCAGCGCGGCAGAAGGATCAGTTCGGCGGGGACGCTCGGCGTGTCCTGCCATGAACATTCGCCATAGAGCGCAAGCTGGATGCGGGTGAAGACATTGGCTTTGCGCGCGCCGCCTGCATCGAGGATGGCCTGGCGTGCGCGGCGCATATGTGGCGCCTCAGGATCATCACCAATCATCTTCAGAGCAAAGTAGGCCTTAACGGTGGCCGAGAGGTCGAAGACCCCGTCATGAAAGAGCGGCCAGCCGCCATGATGCGGCGACTGAATGCGTCGCAGGTAATTGCCAATCTTGCGCTCAAGCTCGAGATTGGCATCCTCGCCAAGATAATGGACGAGCAGGATGTATTCGGCCGGAATGGTGGCATCGGCCTCCAGCTCATAAACCCAGTGCCCGTCCGGTCTTTGATCCTTGAGCAGCGCCGTGGTGGCTGCGCCGATCGCCTGGTCCAGCGCCTGCGGTTCCACGCTCATGATCCTGTCCATCTGCCGTCTCCGAATTTTTGCGCGCGGCGGGCCGATGTTTTAGCGGAACGCGCGAGGGGTACCAACGCCTTTAGGTTTACGTAGCGCCCAAGCTAAGCTCCGCTGCGGTTTCGCCCGAACGCAGCGCGCCTTCTATCGTCGCCGGCAGCCCGGTCTGGACCCAATCCCCAGCGAGTACAAGGTTACGCCAGGGTGTGATCGGCCGGGGACGCCGGCTGTCCTCCTCAGGGGTGGCGGCGAAGGTGGCTCTGCGCTCCTTGACGATCTGCCAGCGTGGCAGAGGTCCGGTCAAGTTGTGCGCCGCGGCGACGTCTGCCCACAGCCGGCGCGCCAGACTCTCACGATCCTCATCGAGCAATCGGTCGGCACCTGACACCGTGACCGAAAGGCGGTCGGAGAAGGCAAAAATCCATTCGGCGACGCCACCAATCACCCCGATGATGGGTTCGGCACCCGCTGGCGCGGGCTGCGCGAAGTGCCCATTGACGATGGCTCGAAATCCCTTGGGTCCGTCGATCTGAGGAACCAGGTCGGTTGCCACCCAGGCGGGCACCGCTAGCACGAGGCCGTCATTTGGCCCCAGCGCGATGCTCTGACCCACAAGTTCAAGGCCGACGACGCGGGCATCTGCGAACAGGAGTTTTCGCACACGCTTGCCCAGGATCACATCGGCCGCGTGCTGCGCCAGAAAGCTGAGTGCCGGCGCCACGAAGGCATCGGCCAGATGGGGTGAGGCAATGCGCGGACAATAGGCCCGCCCACCCTTGAACAGGGTTTGACGGATCACGGCCTGAGCCAGTCTTGCGGACGCCGTGCGCGGATCGGTGTTGAGCGCTGCGAGTAGGAGCGGGGCCAGTAGCTTGTCCCACAACGGGCCATTACACGAGATCACGTTTTCGACCCGCGCATCGTCCTTGGCGCTGAAAAGCTTCAGGATCGCGAGATATTCGCCAAGTTGCGTGCCTGGTACGCGACGGTCCGGCGCCAGAATCCACCAAGCCAGCGGGCCGTCATTGGGACGGATGATCCAGCGGGCGCCATTGGTGGCATCGAAGAAGGCAAAGCGCGCATGCTCTGGCCCCTTCAGCTGAGTGTGCGCGCCGATCTTCTGCACATAGCGGTTGACGGCAGGATTGCCGGAGAGAACGAGATGATTGCCGTTGTCGATGACCTGGTCCAGCGCAGCGTCGAAGTAAGAACGACAGCGCCCGCCCGCCTGATTGGCGCCTTCGATCAGCGTTACCCTGACCCCGCGCGCAACGAGGTTCACAGCGGCGCTGAGGCCGGCGAGCCCTGCGCCGATGACATAGATGCGTCCCGAGCTCATCTGCCCAGCCCATTGGCAAGGACAATCTGCGCCAGCTTGAGCTTGGACAGGGACACGCGATGGCGCGGCGCTCGCCAGCCCGTGTGCTCCATCTCGGACAATATTTGGGAATAGACGGCACCCATCAGACGGGGCGTTGCGATGCGTCCCTTGGGTTTTGACGCCATCAGGTGATGTGCCTTAGCATAATGGCGATGGGCGAGAGCGGCTAGCTGGTGGCAGGCGTCGTCCAAACGGGCGTCGCTCAGCACTGCCGCCGGATCGCGGCTCGTGATGCCGGCGGCTGCAAGAAATTCATGTGGCAGATAGAGCCGGCCGATCTGGGCATCCTCATCAAGGTCGCGCAGAATATTGGTGAGCTGCAGCGCCCGTCCCAGATCATGCGCAAGGGCAAAACCCGCGTCTTCGTTCATGCCGAAAATCTTGATTGAGAGCCGTCCGACGGCACTGGCAACGCGATCGCAGTATAGATCGAGCACGGCCAGCTCTGGCGCTACTATGTCTTCGCGCACGTCCATTTCCATGCCGTCAATCACGGCGAGAAAATCCTCAAGGCGCAGGGCGAAGTCGTGCACCGGCTGAACCAGGTAGGACAGGTGTGATGGGGGCTTGCCGGCGTAAAGGTCGGCAAGGTCCGTGCGCCATGAGTCGAGGGCTGTCTGCCGCTCGCTGCGCGTGCCAAGCCCGTCATCGGCAATGTCATCCACCGCACGACAAAAAGCATAGATGGCAAACATCGCCTCACGCTGTACCGCCGGCATCAGACGCATGGCGAGATAGAAGGAGCTCTTGGCTGCCTTCTGTTGGACCGGCGGCGCCACGGCAGCTGGTATCTCTTCTTGCACCGTTGCGCTCATTGCCGTGTCCGCGCCAATTGCCAGGAACTACGGCTCAAGCGCTGGGCAGCGAAGCGCAGGCTTGTGCCAAGAACAAGCGGTATGAGCTCCAGCTTGGTGTGATGCACCCGTTCGCTCAAGGGATCCTTGCGCAGGAGTTTGGCGGTCAGATCCTGGGCAAATTCCTGGATGATCGCAACTTCGAAGGCCAGCCGAGGATCGCGTATCTGACTCGAAAAGGGTTTGGCATAGGCGAGCAGCTGGCTGGTGCGCCGTGCCAGGGATTTGATTACCCGTTCCAGTGCGGGAGTTGCCCGCGGCTCCATCAAGGCTTCCGGCCCGATACCTTCGGCCCATAATGCTTCCATCGGGATATAGACGCGATCGAGTCCCTGGTGATCCTTTTTGCAGTCTTGCAGATGATTGATCACTTGCAGCGCCGCGCAAAGCGCGTCATTGGCAGGCCAGGTGCCGACGTCCTCGCCATGTACATCCAGGACGAAGCGACCAACCGGCATGGCGGAATAGCGGCAGTAATCCATCAGTGCGTTCCAGTCGCGGTAGCGCAGCTGCGTCACGTCGCGACGAAAGGCCTCGAGCAGATCAAGTCCGTGCTGGAGCGATAGCCCCTGGGCAGTGGCGACCTCCCGCAGCCGAACGGCTTGGGCAATGGTCTGTCTTTCACCCAGAAGGCTGGCGCGGAATTCCTCAAGCAGCCTGAGTTTGTCATCCGCCGGGGTGGAGGGGTGATCGGCCACGTCGTCGGCGGCGCGTGCAAACGCATAGAATGCATGAATGGCCGGACGGTGACGCTTGCGGATCAGTACCGAGGCGACGGGAAAATTCTCGTCCCCCGATCCCTTTCCGGACTGAAGTTCGGCTGCCGTAATGCTCATGACTGTCCCATTGCCTGGGGCCGACCTTTCCACATGCCGCCCCGCCCCCGCCAGTGCTGAAGCGCGGAATCGAGGGTGAAGAGGGCATATAGAAGACCGATCGCCGGCAGGGCCAGCCCCCATAGCGGCGTGCGGCCGTAAAAGCGCAACATCGGCCGGAAGGATGCGGTCATCAGCCCATAGGCCGCAGCTGCCGCCAGCCAGCTGGCATCTGGTGCAAGCAGCATGTAAACCGGCGGGCTCAGGAACATCAGGCACAGTCCGAGGAGGGTGCCGAGGAGCAACAATGGATTGTAGCGGAGCTGGGCATAGGCTGAGCGAGCGACCATACGGCGGATTTCGCCCATATGCCGATAGGGGCGGATAGACTTTGCCCGCTCGGTCAACCCCAACCAGATCGGGCCCTGGGTCTTCATGAGCCGGCCCATGGCGCAGTCATCGATGATCTCGCCCCGAATAGCCTCGATGCCACCGGCGGCCTCCAGCGCAGAGCACCGGACCAGCATGCAACCACCTGCCGCTGCCGCCATTTTGTTACGAACACTGTTCACCCAACTGAACGGATAAAGCATTGCGAAGAAATAGACGAAGGCAGGGATGAAGAAACGTTCTGGCCACGTCGCACAGTGCAGCTTTGCCATGAGCGAGGTCAGCACGAGACCGTCGGCCTCGGCGCGGCGGACGAGTTCTGCCAGATTGTCCGGAGTATGGCGGATATCGGCGTCGGTCAGCCAGAGATAGTCGCTCGGCTCCTTGGCCGCCTCGAGTACGCCCTGGTGAACGGCCCATAATTTACCGGTCCACCCGGAGGGACGTGGGTTTCCGGCGAGCACGTGCAGGCGCGCTTCATTGCCAAGGGCAGCGGCCTGGGCACGCGTTCCGTCGCTGCTTTCATCATCGACCAGCAGAATACGGAAGCGGCCTGCGTAGGTCTGCGCCAGAAGGCTCGACAGTGTGGTTGCAATCACATCCGCCTCATTGCGCGCCGGCACGATTGCAGTCACCGAGGGCCATCTGGTCGGTTCGGCTTTGGGGACGTGGCGATCGTCGCGCTCCTGAGCCTGCCAGAACAGGCCGCGAAACAGCAGCAGGTAAAGCCAGATCACCAGCGGCAGAGCGCCAAATACCAAATCGCGAAAGGTGAGCCACATCACGACAGATATCCTTCGGCCTCAAACCAGCCTAGCGCATCGCGCAAAGCCTCTGCATAGGGGCGGGCGCGATAACCGAGCTGCTCTGTCGCCTTGGCCGAAGAAAAAAACATGTGATGGCGTGACATGGCGAGCGCATCACGCGTAACGAACGGTTCCTTGCCGCTCAGTCTGGCTGTGATTTCCGCCATCAGGGCCAAGGGATAGAGCGGGAGCCTGGGCAGGTGGATTGCCGGAGCCCTTTTGCCAGTCAGTCGAGCGATTTCTGCCAGCATCTGCCTTAGCGTCGCGTTTTGGCCACCGAGTATGTAGGTCTCGCCGATGCGGCCATGGGCGCGGGCCAGCAGATGGCCTGCGGCAACATCATCGACGTGAACCAGGTTGAGGCCGGTGTCCACGAACGCCGGAATGCGTCCGCGGGCCGCTTCCACGATGATGCGTCCGGTCGGTGTCGGACGGACATCGCGGGGGCCAATGGGCGTCGACGGACTGACGAGCACGATCGGCAAGCCTTGCTGGGCATAATCCTCGACGATGCGCTCGGCCACCACCTTGCTCTTCTTGTAGGCACCGATGGCGGTGTCGAACGAGGCGCGATCTCGCTCATCGGCATCGCCACCGTCGCTGTGCGGCTTCAGCGTTGCCACCGAGGAGGTGTACACGATCCGCCGAACGCCAGCTTGTTTCGCTGCCTCCAGCACATTGCGCGTGCCTTCACGGTTATTGGCGATAATCTCCTCGGGATTACGTGCCCACAGACGATAATCGGCGGCGACATGAAAAAGGTCGTCGCAGCCATCCATCGCCCGGCATAGTGATGCCGGGTCCCGTAGATCTCCGAGCACAACCTCGCACCCCAACCCCTGCAGGTTGGTTTTGGGGCTGGTGGGACGGGCGAGCGCCCGGACCTCCTCGCCCTGCGCGAGCAATGCCCGCAGGACTGCTGAGCCGACAAAGCCGGAGGCACCGGTGACAAGGACGCGGCTCATCCTTGCACCTTGGCCTGCCGTTCCGCACGCAAGCGCGCTGCAAAGCTGCCTTCAGACAGCTGCCAACCCAGCAGGATCGGTGCACCGTCGGCAATCTGCTGGGCCCGGCGCAGCAGTGACAGCGCAACCCCGATTTGGGCGGGCACTCCGAACAGTGGCATCAGGACGGCGTACCCGGCTTCCTGCACGCCGATGGCGTTGGGCACGAACACGGCGGCGCTGCGCAAAGCGCACATCAGCCCTTCGATGCCCAACGCGTCTGCCAACACCACATGCCAGCCCATCAGTCTGAGTGCGAGCCAGGTGAAGAGGGCTGTTCCAACCCATCCCGCAAAATGGATGCAAAAGCTTGCGACCATGCGTCGGGGCTGGGCGTGAACCTGGCCAATAAGACGATGGATGTCGCCGGCATAGGGAGCAGCCTTGGGTAAAAAGCGGGTCGCGATACGTTCCAGGACATCGAAGCCGCGACGCTGGGCAACGATGAAGCCGCCGGCGCCCAAAACACCGAGCGCGATGGCCACGGCAGTAGCCTCGAGGATGTCGAGCTGGCGTCCGTTGAGGGGCAAGGTGATGACGAGGATGAGAATGCCGCCGATGATGAAGCAGATCTGCGCGACCATCTCGAGCGTGACATCCACAGCCATTGTGGCCAGCGCATTGGCGATCGGTAGCCCGCGCAGGCTGGCGGCGCGGGCACCGATCAGCATCCCGCCCAGTTGTGAGAACGGCAGCACATCGCCGGCTGAATCGCGCACCGCGCGCCCCCAGACGAACGTTACCAGCCGTCGCGCACGGTGGGGTGGAACGATCAGGTACCAGGCGGTTCCCAGCAGCATGAAATTCGCTAATGCGAACACGCACAAAGCACCAAAGCCGGTCCAGCCGACATGCTCGACGGCGTGCCAGATTGCATCAAATCCGACAAAGGCAATGAGGTAGCCAGCACCCGCAAGGCCGGCCAGCGCAGCAAGAATGACGCTGAGTTTCACGCTGTCTCCTGAAGGCTGGACCTGCTTATGCTCACGCTCTACTCACTCCGCACTCACTCCGCGCAGCACGCGCTGCCAGAGGCGTACCGCTCTGGGCACAAGGCGCGGACGCAATAGGCGCGGATCATATGCGCCCAGTCTCTTGTCGTTTTCAGCCAGGCACAACTCCATCAGTTCCTGCACCGAAACCTCTACCTCGAGATCCTTTGCGCCCGTAATGGTAAAGTTGTTATCTTGGCCGTTGGCCAGGTTATTGCCGAGGCTGATCCGTTCGTAGATCAGAAACGCCCATACCGCCATGATTTTGAGTGCAAACCATGGTCGCCGCCAGACTGGCAAATTGCGCCGATGCCAGGCCACCCAGTTGACGAAGAACAGGATATGGCGTCCCTCCTCGCGCATAACCGGTTCGAAGGTGTCCACGAGTTCGGGGGGAAAAAATCCGGAGCGCTTGGCCAGTTCGAACAGGCCGAAGGCAAAAAAGCTGTCAATGCATTCGCTGTAGCCGGTGACCATGAAGGCCCATTCCGGATCGCGTGGCGTCACATAGTCGGGCTCGGGGGCCAGACGGATGCCGTAGGCCTCGACCATGTTGTGCAGCACATGCTTGTGCCGCTTCTCTTCGTAGGCATTGAGCTCGATCGCCCGCCGCAGCAAGGGGTCTCGCACCCTTTCGCCATAGGACGCGACCCGCAAGCCGGCCTTTCCCTCGGTCTGCACGGCAATGTCCCAGATCGGCAGCGAGATAATCTTGCGCTGCGTGTCAGCCGACAGCCGGGGCCACTCCATGAGGGCTGGTCGATAGGGATCAAAGGTTGCCAACAGCGTATGGCAGAACAAATTCCTGTGCGCGTCGCTGCCCAGCCGGATGGGGCCTGGGCCGGGGGGATTGCCCACGTCGAGGATGAGAGAAGCGGGTATATCGAGGGAAACAGCTTCCATGAGGTCACCTTTTACGTCCGCAGATAAGTCGGCATGCCCCATCCGGCTGCCGTGCTACGAGTATATCCGATCGTTTTGCACGGATGAAAAGAGACGAAAGGGCGCGGGGTGGCGCACTAAAAATCGACGAAGCCGCCCCGCCTGATGCTGGGATGTGCGGCCAGCCGGCCAACCTCCTCATCACAAAGTGCCGCGAGCTCCTCGGCATAGGCGTAGCCCTCCGCAGCACCCAAAAAGCCGCCGCGCGTGGCTGGGTGCAAGTAGATTTCGCTCAACCCCTCCGGTAGATGGGCCAGGAGCCCGGCAAGGCGTGTGCGTGTCATCGCCCCTGACCAGGCGAGGCCAAAGACATGGTCCGGAGTCAAAAGGCCCGCCCGAGCGATACGGCCACGCATGAGTTTGGCCCAGGGCGCCGTCACCCACGCCGGTGGTGGTGGCAGCTGACCTGGCTCCGCGGCAGCCAGCACCTGGCGGGGCTCCTGCGGCACGCGCATCGCCCGCATGCCGTAACGCTTTCCGATCTTGAGGATCAGTGTCGTGATGGTGGGATGCAGATGAAAATGCTTGTGGGTGTTGACGTGATCAAGCCGTAAGCCACAGCTGCGGAAGGCTTCAAACTGGGCGGCGATCTCGTGGGCCAGCTGGCGGCGTACCCCGGGGCGCAGAAACATTTCCGCACCAACCACCGCCATGTCGGTTCGGAACCAGCCATTGCGATCGACCAGATCTGGTATCGCCGCCTGCGGCAACATGGGCTTGCCCTCGACAAGAACGATATGCAGCCCGACCCGCAGCTGGGGCATGCGGCGCGCGCGTGCAACCGCATCGGCGACGAAAGGAGCGCCCACCATCAGGCTCGCTGCCGACAGAACGCCATGGCAATGAGCGCGCTCGACCGCCTCGTTCACCTCCCAAGCGGCGCCGAAATCATCGGCATTGACTACGAGGCCCTTCATGGCCCGGCCTCATCGCCTGACGGTCACGCTGCGTGGCGCCGTTCGCGCAGGAACTGGAAGAACTCCACACCTTCGCGCAGACGGCGCTTCATCATGTCCGTGGAACGCACCATCTCACCAACAATTGCGGCGATTTTGGTCGGCCGGAAATAGAACTGTCTGTAGAAGTCTTCCAGCGAGTCAAAAATCTGCTTGTGGCTGAGGTGCGGATAATGCAGCGGCGCGATCTGGATGCCATGCTCATCCACCAGTTCTGCATTGGCGGCATCAAGCCAGCCATTCTGCACGGCCTGATTGTAGAGATAGGTACCTGGATAAGGTGCGGCCAGCGAGACCTGAATGGTGTGCGGATTGATGCGTTTGGCGAACTCGACCGTCTCGCGAATGGTTTCGGTGGTTTCGCCCGGAAGGCCAAGGATAAAGGTGCCGTGGATTGTGATCCCCAGTTCATGACAGTCCTTGGTGAAGCGTTCGGCGACTTCGATGCGCATACCCTTCTTGATGTTGTGGAGGATCTGCTGATTGCCGCTTTCATAACCGACCAGCAACAGCCGCAAACCACCGTCCTTGAGCTTTTCCAGCGTCTTTCGCGGCACGTTGGCTTTGGCATTGCATGACCAGGTAACGCCAAGCTTGCCAAGCTCCTTGGCAATGGCCTCTGCACGTGGAGCGTCATCGGTGAAGGTGTCGTCGTCGAAGAAGAATTCCTTGACCTGGGGAAACGCTGCCTTCGCGTATTTGATCTCTTCGATCACGTGCTCGACGCTGCGGGTGCGATAACGATGTCCGCCCACGGTCTGAGGCCAGAGACAGAACGTGCAGCGCGACTTGCAGCCGCGACCGGTATAAATCGAGATATAGGGATGTTTGAGATATCCGATGAAGTAGTCTTCGATCCGCAGGTCACGCTGATAGACAGGGGTCACGAAGGGCAGTGCATCCATGTTTTCGATCATCGGCCGATCGTCGTTGTGTACGATGGCCCCACCGCGCGTGCGGTAGGAAATGCCCTTGATGTCGGCCAGCGCCATGCCGTCAGCAACATCCTTGATGGTGAAATCGAATTCGTTGCGCGCCACGTAATCGACGGCGGGACCTTCCCTGAGACTACCTTCGGCATTGACCGCGACCTTGGCGCCGATCATCCCGACGAGAAGCTTGGGATTGGCAGCCTTGAGGGCCTCGATAACCTTGACGTCGGATTTGAATGAGGGGACGGACGTGTGAACGACCACATGGTCGAAGTCATTGGCCTGGGCCACAACTTCGCTGAGGCCAATGCCGGCAGGCGGCGCATCAATTAACTTGGAGCCTTCCACCAGAGCGGCGGGCTGGGCCAGCCAGGTCGGAAACCAAAAGGATTTGATTTCGCGTTTGGCTTGATAGCGTGAGCCTGCACCGCCATCGAAACCGTCAAAGGAAGGGGCCTGAAGGAAAAGCGTGCGCAACATGAACCACCTTAGAACGAGATCAGGACATTGCCCCATCGCGCCCCACGCGCAGACGGGCGCCCCGCCAGCGCACTGCCGAGCCGGACAGCGAGCCAAGGAACAGGGCAAAAGATAGCATGTCGCGCAGGGGCAGTGCCCACACGGGACCAGCTTGAATGCCGACTATATGGTCTATCCGGGCCTTGAGGAAAAGCCGGGCGGCCAGAATAGTTGTAAATCCCGCAAATACGCTAGGGGTAAAGCCGGCCAAAACCGCACCTATCAGCCCGAGCGGCAGGGCGTGGGTGACAAAGCTCCCCCAATGCCCGCGCGGATCGATAGTGCGGATCGTTCGGGCCCAGCGCAGTTCATGGGCAAGCAGCTCGCCAAACCCTGTCTCACCGCTGAAATGGCGCAGAATGAGGGGCGGATAGGCGATACGCAGGCCCTGCATCCGTACCGCCCGACCGAGCTCATAATCGTCTGCGAGCAGATTGGCGAAGCGCTCAAAGCCACCGATGCTGCTTAGAATCTGCCGGTTGAGCGCCATGGTGGAGCCGAAGCAGGGGGCGGCCAGGCCAAAGCCAATTCCCGCGGCAGCGTTGGGCAGAAAATTGTAGCTCACCGCCATCGCCGCCAGACGCGACCATGCGCCACTGCGGCCCTCGCCCGCGTAAAGACAGCTGACAATGCCAACTCCTGGCTCGTCAAGTGCTGCCACCACCTGACTGAGCCAGTCACCCGGCACGGCAATGTCGCTGTCTGCGACCACGATGATTTCGTGTTTGGTGGCCGTCATCATGTTGATCAGATTGGACACCTTGGCGTTACTGCCATGGCCCGCCAGATCGCAGACGAGCGCAATATCGTGTTCGGGGTGGGATTTTCTCAGTTGCTCGACGATGCGGCAGGCCGGGTCATCAGCGGCGTGGACGCCAAACACGAACTGTACCGGTGCTGGATAGTCCTGCTCCAGCGTGCTCGAAAGGGCGGTTTCAAGCCCCGCCTCTGCACCATATAGGGGCTTTAGGACGCTGACGGTCGGATGCGAGGAACTTGAGGTGTTCAGCCTTGGGGCCATCAGGCGCGTTAACAGGGCCACGGCCGCGACCATATAGAGGCCACCGCCGATGGCGATCGCAAGAATGATCCAGCCCAGGATATGACAAAATGACAACTGGTCCACTTTGGCATGCGCGACGGTCGGGCTTAGCACAGCACGACATCGGGTTCGACAGGTCGGCGTCAGCCTTTCTGGAACGGTAATCGACCACCGGAGCCGGGGCAGCGGTATCAGCACGCCCAAGGGGCGGAACAGCTGTGGGATCGCTGTTGCCATGCTGCAGTGACCGCGTGGGGGGTGAGCCGTTGGCAAGCATTTGCACCAGGCAAAGCCGTAGCCATCTTGCTCAAGGGGCCTCCCCCCTCGCGGTCAACCTGGGCCAGGCCAGGGTCGCGACCAGGATGGCGCCAGTGGGCCTCAGCCAAAAATGTCCCAGAAGCAGAGCTCACGCGTTCCCGTGCGCCGTTCGGCCGGGCTGCGTCGGAGCGTCTCCGACTGCAGTTCGGCTATGGCCTGGCGCCAATGCGCCACCGACCGGCCCTCGGGACGGCCCTCCCGTTCCCAAATCTGGTAGCTGCGACGTGCGATCTGCTCCTCGGATGGCGCTGCTTCGGCGCCATTGGGAGCGTGTGATTTCAGCTCCAAGGACATCGGTATTCCTTTCGCGCACAGCGCGCCTGGCCCCCCGCTGTTCACCTTTCCCGAGCGCGCGATCCTCTTGGTCAAGTCTACGTGGTATAAAATATCTCGATCGTGACAGATGTGTTGATGCAAATCAGGTCCGGCCCTCTGGCCACCCGTACTGCATACCTTGCATGCTAAGCCGTGCTTGAGCCCAACTCTGGCATGACGCCGGCGTAGAGCCCGTGCACAACTAATGTTCAGATCAAGCGCCGTGACCTCAGTTGCACGGCGGTCCCAAAAAACCGCAACCAGCCGACAGAAAGGCTTGGTTCGCAGGTCCGCACAATTACGGCGAGCATCAGCCCAAATGTTGTTGGAGTAGGCTGATTTTCACGGGCAGCATATCAGCGCCGGCACTGTCAGGCAACATCGTGCAGTGTTATCGCAGTGTTATCGCACGACGTTCAGTTTTCATTATGGAACTCGAGAAGATGAGGTTATTGACGGTGGCCGTTACTTGCCATCACACCATCCTGCGATGCACGCTTTTGGACATCATCCCATCCGTAACGTCGTTGAGCGCGCGCGTACGCTGCTTCATCGGGCGAGCCGTGGTGCGCGCACGCGTTACTGGTTTCCACACGTGCCGCTGGCCTTGCTCTTTACCCTCGGTGGTTATTGGCTGCTGAACTTTGGTCTGGGTCCAGGCTGGCCCTACTATCTCGAAAGAGTTGCCCTGGGAACGGCCGAATTGCCGCCCAGATTCCTGCCGGTGCTCGTGGTGGGTGGCGGGATGATGCCAGTGGGACTGGGGCTCTTATTCCGCTCCCGTGTGGCCTGGACCATGGCACTCGTTCTTGCGATTGCGGCGGCGGCGACTACGGGCCTGGGCGTGGTTCGTTCCGGTTTCGGATTGCTCGCCTATTTTGCCTTCGTGGTGGTTCTGCTGATTGTTGCCTGGAACCGTTTTGACCGGGCGAGCCTTGCTGCGTCGACACTATTTGCCGTCACATCGGTGCTGATGCTTCTGATGTACGCGACCTATGGAGCTTTTTATCTCGGTGCGGAATTCAAGCCCAGGATCACCGATCTGATTACCGCTTTCTATTTCGCAGTCGTGTCGATGAGTACTGTTGGGTATGGCGATATCACGCCACAGACCCCAGAAGCCCGAATGTTCACCGTATCGGTGATCCTGCTGGGTGTCGCGGTGTTTGCGACATCTCTGACGGCGGTGATTGCACCGCTGGTTTCGAACTCCATTACGCGTATTGTTTCGCGACGAGGCACTGGCATGAACCGCAACAACCATTTTATCGTCATTGGCCGTACTGCGCTGGCTGTCAACACCTGGCGGGAGCTTGCCAAGCGTGGCCGCTCGGTGACGCGCATCGTACGGGAAATGCCAGAAGAGACCCGGCCCGAAGAGTGTGATCTCGTCGTTGGCGACCCCTCGAGCGCCTCCGTACTCAAGGAGGCTGGTGCGGACAAGGCGCAAGCCGTCCTTGCCATGACCGCGGATGATTCCGAAAATGCCTTCATCGTCCTTGCGGTGCGTGAGTTTGCACCCAAAACCCGCACGATTGCCGCCATCAATGATGCCAGTCACATGGGACGTATCCGTCTTGTGCAGCCGGATGTGACCATCGCCCCCCAGGTGCTGGGAGGCGAACTTCTGGCCATGATGCTGTCCGGGGAAACTGTGTCACCAGATTACGTGATGGAACGCGTCTTTCAGAGCAAGCCTGAAAACACCTAGCCTCTGAAGCTGGATCTGTGGGCTCTCAGCCCATGCTCGATTGCCTGGCTGCAGGCTGAGGTTGCAAGGAGCGCGTCTCATCCGAGACACGTGCCGAAGGCCAAGGGCAGTCCTGGTGTGAGGACCTCGGGGCGCCAGCCGGATGTGATCTCGGCAGCGCTTGGGGGGCAAGCGCGCCTGTGCCTTGACTGGAGCGCGGACCCCTTTATGTTAAATTGGACGAATGACCAATTTTGTCTGATCAACGGCAGTCGCCCCGGCAGATGCACGATCGCGGCGGCCGTGAGGCAGGCGACAGTCATGACCCATACGCTGACGCGCTTTGACGAGAGGCCTGCCTATGTACGAATTACGCGCGCGTGCATATCTGCATCGCAGCCCGGCAAGGGCCAGGCTCAAAGGCCGGGTCTGATCCAATGCCTGGCGAACCGCATGTCGTGGCACTCGATCTTGGTACATCCGGGCCCAAGACACTGGTTGTCTCCCTCTCCGGGCGGATTGCGGGCATAGGACGAACTTTCGTCGACACCATACATGTGCCTGGCGGTGGTGCGGAGCAGGACGCGCAAGCGCTCTGGGATGCGGTCAAGAGCTCGATATCTCAGGCGTTGAAAGATGCGGACGTAGCCCCTGCTGATATCAAGGCAGTGATCTGTGGCAGCCAGTATTCGAGCATTGTGCCTGTGGACGCTAATGGCGCGCCACTTGCAAATATGATCCTTTGGCTTGATCAGCGCGGTACGGCTAGGAATTTACGACGCATCGCCAGATTGCCGCGTGGCGTTGACGCCCCCCTGCAACTTCTCGATTGGCTGTGGGTGCATGGGCTCGCTCCAGTTGCCGGTGGCATGTCGTTGAACCATATGAGGTTCCTCAAATACGCGCGGCCAGAGATCTATGCGCGCGCGGCCTTTTTCCTGGAGCCGATGGATTACGTCACCATGCGGCTGACGGGGCGGGCTGCTGCTACCCAATGCACGAGCTTCATGAGCCTACTCATGGATAATCGTGCCGGCGCCGCACATGGCTATCATCGCAGACTGCTGCGCTACGGGCTCATCGATCCGGAAAAATTACCGGAAGCAGTGCCGGTGGATGCTGTAATTGGCGGATTGATGCCCAAGATCGCGACTGAATTGGGGCTGACGCCAGGCACAAAGGTGATTGCAGGGATGGGCGACACCCATGCCGGAGGCATGGGCTCGCTGGCTTTTCAGGGCTCACATTGCGGACTGGCCATGGGCAGCAGCTCGGTACTGGTCACGCATCGAAAGAAGAAGGGCACGGATTTGCGCAATGCGCTGTTTGCCCTGCCGAGTCCGCTCGTCGGCCAGTATTTTGCGGTGGCGGAGACTGGAATTTCTGGGTTGGCGCTCGACAGCTTCTTGCGCCATATCATTTTTGCCGATGATAGCTTCGCTTGCGGGGCGGTGTTGCCCGATGGTCCGGCGCGGTACGCCGCTTTGGATCAGGCCGTGGCAAGGGTCGAGCCGGGCGCGGAAGGATTGCTCTATCTGCCCTGGCTTACCGGCAGCCTGGCGCCCAGGACAGACAGCGAGATGCGGGGTGGTTTTATAAACATGTCCCCCCGGGGGACGCGCGGCCATATGGCGCGCGCAGTTCTGGAGGGCATAGCTCTTAATTTACGTTGGTCACGTGATCCTATGCAGAAATTCTGTGGCCGCAAGTTCAGCCACTACCTCTTCTATGGCGGAGGAGCGCAGTCCGACATCTGTGCCCAGATCATGGCGGATGTTCTGCAGCGTCCAATACATCAGCTCGATCACGCTCAGCACGTCACAGCACTTGGCGCGGCGCTTACAGCCTTTGCACGTCTGAAGTTGATCGAACCAGAAGATTTTGCGTCGCGCGTGCGTGAACGCAGAGTGGTCGAGCCGAACGTGATGCTTGAAAAACTCTACGATGAACGTTTTGACCAGTTCACCGCAGCCTTTAAGGCGCTGCGACCACTCAGCCATAAAATGAATGGCGCATGGAAAGGTACGTAACCAAAGAAAATGTCGTGAAGGCGATGGTCAGTGTGGTGCGGGTTGCTGGCGCAAATCGGGCGAGGCGCCTTTCGTTGGCAGCTGTGTGAACGATCTTGACGATCCTTCCCCACCTGGCCGTGGCTGTCATTACAGCGGCGGCTATTGCTGCATGATCCAAACGGTGTCGGATCGACTCGGACGTCACAATTCTAAACATGCATGAGGAAGAGACAGTCATGGACATTGGAAAACTCCACCGGGCCCTATTCCCCTACTCCGAGCAGTATGGAGCCATTCGTTCCTTCCCGGAAGAAGGTCTCCGAACCGAAGAAATCCGTCGGCAGCTCAGCGAGATGGCCCGTACCGAAGACAAGCGATGGGAAGGGGGACGGGTCTCTGGCTCTCTCTATTGCGGTGACCATGCACATTACGATCTTCTGAACGAATGCTTTGCACTTTTCAGCCACGTGAATGCCCTTCAACGTGACATCTGTCCCTCGATGTCGCGCTTCGAATCCGAAATCCTTGCCATGACGCTCGACATGCTGCACGGGGAAGCCGTAGCGCAGCACGATCCGAACCAGAAGGCGTGTGGCGCACTGGGGGCCGGCGGGACGGAGAGCATCCTGGGCGCGATGGTGGCTTATCGTGACAAGGCCCGCGAGGAGCGCGGTGTGACGCGTCCGAACATAATCTGGCCAGAGACGGCACACCCTGCCTTCCTGAAGGCCGCGCATCTCTTCAGTATCGAGGTGATCAAGGCGCCGACCGATCCGGTAACAACACAGGTAGATGTCGATTTCGTACGCAACGTTATCACGAAAGACACAGTGGCCATCATCGGTTCGGCAGGCAATTATCCCTATGGCACAATCGACCCAATCGAGGAGCTATCTGCTGTCGCCCTTGAGAAGAACACATGGCTACATGTTGATGGATGCCTGGGCGGGTTTATCCTGCCTTGGGGCCAGAGACTTGGGTATCCTAATATTCCGATATTCGATTTCCGCCTGCCTGGCGTGACTTCTATATCGGCAGACACCCACAAGTATGGCTACGGGCTCAAGGGTACTTCGGTGTTGGCTTGGCGAGATCCGAGTTTCCGCAAATACCAGTATTTCATGCAGCTCGACTGGAAAGGTGGCACCTACGCGTCCCCCGGCCTTGCCGGCAGCCGTAGCGGCGGATTGATCGCAGCCACTTGGGCGAGCATGGTACATCTGGGTAAGCAGGGATATCTGGCCCGGGCAAAGCAGATCTTCGATACCGCCTTCGCAATGCAGGCTGCGGTAAATTCCCATCCCGAACTCATCATGATGGGCAAACCTACCTTCTGCTTCTCCTTCCGCAGCGATGCTTTTGATATCTACCACGTCAACGACTACATGGCCGCGCGCGGCTGGCGGCTAAATGGTCAGCAGGGTCCAGGCTCTGTCCACATGTGCGTGACCGGTCCGCAAACCAATGCCGGTGTGGCGGAAAGCTTTGCCTCAGAGCTGGCGGCGGCAGTGGCCTATGCCAAGAACCCACCACAAGCAAAGCCTAAGTCCGGCGGAATTTACGGCGGTGGAAGTGTAGAGCTTGATATGTCCAACACACCGATGCTGCGGGCGCTGCTTGGTATGGCAATGGATGCTTTTACTGATGGCCCGCCTTTGTGATGGCCGGACAGTCTCTGCTCACCTTAAAAGGTGAGCAAACGCGTTCGAAGATTCTGCGGGCGGCGCAGCAGCTGATTGCCGAACATGGCGTCGGCGGCGTGTCCCATCGCGCGATCGCGGCGCAGGCTGGTGTGAAGCTTTCCCTGACCAGCTATTATTTCGGGTCACTTGCCGAACTTCTTGAAGCGGCCTGGGACGATCATCGCGCGCGCAGTGCTCCCCAGAGCGTTGTGATGCTCGGACGCATGACGGAAATCTTTCAGGAATTCTTGGCGACAAATGAGAAGCGGGCTCGGGCCAGGCATGTTCTGGCGTTGGCGGATCATCTTGCCTCATATATTGCGCAAGAGGCACGAGACCGACAGCTGGATCTGGCGATAGATTGCAGCTTTCTGTTCGCCTGGTCACTACCCCAAACGCTCCGCCAGAAGGTGATTGCGCACAACCGACTGTGGGTCAGTCGCATCGCCGAACAGCTAAGGCGCGCTGGCAGTGCCCATCCGGAAGTGGATGCGGAGAACTGGCTGGCAGTCGCACACCATTGTGAGTTCTCGCAAGTGACTTATGGCCGGGAAGTTCTTGGTGAGGCCGAAATGCGGCAGCGCTTCTTTAGTCTGCTGCGTGGGATATTACCCAATGTCGCAGAAGCGCCCTGACCGTCCGCGCCATGTGGCCGGAAGGTTTGCTGAGAAGCATGATCAAGTTTGCCCACAATGCGGGCGTCTGTGGCGCAGTCTGCTTCCTCGCGAAAGGCAAGCTTGAGTTTAGCCGCGTCGATTCAAAGTTCTTCCGATCGCTGGGTCGTGAGCAATTACGCCGCCTTGCGGCGAAACCCGGTCTTCCCAGCAGGCTCACCACCCAAACCGCTCAGGACACAGTCGCACGATTTCGTGAAGCGTGGCTGCGCAGCACAGACCCTCCCATTACTTCCAAATTACGAACCGCCAGCGATCAACATCTTATGACGGTACCGATCTTGTTCACCAAAGTCGGGGATATCGTCTCTACCCTGACCCTGCCTGATTCCGGCTATCTCTCTTCGAGAAAATGGGCTTTGCATCCCTCAGCAATGAGAAACGCCACGCGGATTTAGAGGGACGTTCTGTCCCCGTTCTACCGCGAATTCTAAATCCGCGCGCGCGGAACGGAGCGGGATCGAAGAAAAGAAGTAATTTCAGTTAGTTAATGGTGGGCGCGACAGGGATTGAACCTGTGACCCCTCCCGTGTGAAGGGAGTGCTCTCCCGCTGAGCTACGCGCCCGAAAATCGACCTTGCCGCCTCAGTGCGTGTAGATCGAAACCGGTCCGCCTATAGGGCGCGCAAGCCCCACCCGTCAAGGTACCGATCCAGGCTGTTCTTTGCGACCGCGCGTTGGCGGGGTATTTTCCCAGTAGTACACCGCGATCGGCGGGTCAGCCGATCAAGCTGGCGGCGACAGCAGGAACGCGGCGAAAATCGCTGATTACCGCGTCGGCACCAAGTTCGTGCGCTGGGGTGGGGGTATATCCGTAATCGACCAGGATCACCGGTGCGCCAGCTGCCCGTGCGGTCGCCACATCCGTGGCGCTATCCCCGATCATGATCACTCCGCCTTCGGCTCCTCCGAGCTCATCCACCACGTGATGAAAGACGCGAGGGTCGGGCTTGGCGACCGAAAGACGACCCACGCCATGGATGGCGTGAAAGTAGCGCTCGAGCTCCAGTTGGCGCAGCAACAGGTCTGCCAGGTCCTGAGGCTTGTTGGTCAGTACGGCCAGGCGGGCCCGTCCATGGAGAGCTCTAAGGGTCTCCTCGACGCCGGGAAACGGTCGGCTTTTCGCCGCAATATGGGCCCGATAGTAGATTAAGAAGCGTTCAAAATGAGGCGGGAGATCCGCTTCGGACAAAGCTGGTCCCGTGGCGGCAAATGCTTTCAGAATGAGCGCTCTGGCGCCCATGCCAACCATTGCGCGCAAACCGGAGGGCTCAATGGCCGGTCGTCCAGCCTGTTGCAGGACGGCATTGGTTGCAGAAAGCAGGTCTGGCGCCGTATCGACCAGCGTCCCGTCTAGGTCAAATATATAGGTGGGTTGCATCAAGGGATTGAACATTCTCAGGATTGAATCTGCGGCAATATTACGTCGCAAATCGTTGGTTTACCGGGCTGCGCTGCAGGGTTATCCGGCGAAGCGCCGGGGTTTGGCAAGAGCATTTGGCAAGGGCATGACTGGTGCTAGAGCGAGTGAAGTCAGGAGCGAACATGGGTTCCACAGATGAACGGGCAGCAGTAATCCTCGCAGCTGGTATGGGCACGCGTATGAAATCGACGCTGCCCAAGGTTCTGCACAAGATCGCCGGCAAGCCAATTCTTGGGCATGTGATGGATGCGGTGGCTGCGGCCGGGGTCGGGCGCATCGTCGTGGTCACGGCGCCTCAAGGCCAGAGCGTACGTGACTATGCAACCGCGCGGGGCGCGCGGTGTGTCATTCAGCAGAGCCAACTCGGGACTGGCCATGCGGCGGCTGCGGCCCGGCCGGAGCTGGCCGATTTTGGTGGGCGGCTTGTCGTTGCCTATGGCGATATGCCTCTGGTCGAACCCGCTACATTTGCCGCATCTTTTGCGGCCCAGGCACAGACGGGTATGGCAATCGTTGCCTTCAACTCCTCCAATCCGTCCTATGGACGGGTCATTGCAGACAAGGAAGGCCGGCTCGCGCGCATTGTGGAATATCGCGATGCCGACACCGATGAGCGGAAGGTCACCGTCTGCAATGCCGGCATCATGGCGGCGCCGGCGTCCGAATTCTTCGGCTGGTGCGTGCGTCTTTCGAACGATAACAGTCAAGGCGAATATTATCTAACCGACGTACCGCTTCTGGCTCGGCAGGATAATGTTGCCTGCGCGATCGTCATGGCCGAGGAAGCTGAAATGATGGGCGTCAATTCGCGCAGCGAGCTGGCGGCGGCCGAAGCTGAGATGCAGCGAAGGTTACGCAGTGTGGCGCTCGCCAATGCAGTTGGAATGCAGGCTCCGGATACGGTCTTCTTGAGCCATGATACCGTTCTCGAAAGCGACTGCACGATTGGCCCCTATGTGGTCTTCGGTCCGGGGGTAACGGTCAAATCAGGCGCTGAAATCAAGGCCTTTTCGCATCTGGAAGACTGCGTGGTTCAGGAAGGGGCGATCATCGGTCCTTATGCGCGACTGCGGCCGGGTGCAGACATCGGCCGTGGCGCCCATATTGGCAATTTCGTGGAAGTCAAAGCGACGAAGGTTGGCGAAGGCGCCAAAGCCAATCACCTGACCTACCTGGGCGACGCCAGCGTGGGCGCAGGTGCTAATATCGGCGCCGGTACGATCACCTGCAATTATGACGGGTTCTTCAAGTATCGCACCGAAATCGGAGCCGGTGCATTTATCGGCTCCAATAGCGCGCTTGTGGCCCCTGTGACCATTCAGGATGGCGCTTATATCGGTGCTGGCTCGACCATTTCCGGTTCCGCGGTGGCCAAGGATGCACTGTGCTTTACACGTGCGCCACGCAAGGAGATTCAGGGGTGGGCCCTTGAGTTTCGCGAGCGCAAGTCCAAAGAAAAGTCTCTGAGCAAAAAGGAAAAGTGAGAGATGTGCGGTATCGTTGGCATAGCCGGAATGAAGGACGCGGCGCCGCTGCTGGTCGAAGCGCTCCGTCGCCTTGAATATCGCGGCTATGATTCGGCCGGTGTTGCCACTCTGGTCGAGGGTCGTATCGAACGGCGTCGTAGCCCGGGAAAGCTGACGCAGCTTGATCGGGTGTTGCAGCAACAGCCGCTAAGCGGTCACACTGGGATCGGGCATACACGCTGGGCGACCCATGGTGCTCCCACCGAGAGCAACGCCCATCCCCATGCCTCGCGGCGCGTGGCCTTGGTCCATAACGGGATCATCGAGAATTTCCGCGATCTGCGCCGCGAACTGATGGCCAAGGGGCATCACTTCGAATCAGAGACTGATACAGAGGTTGCCGTCCACCTTGTTACCGATCTGCTCGACCAGGGTCTGGAGCCGGTTGCAGCGGCGAGGGAAGCGGCCCGCCGACTGACAGGCGCTTACGCCCTTGCCATGATCTTCGCCGGGCATGACGGCCTCCTAGTCGGGGCACGCAAGGGTAGCCCCCTTGCGGTCGGCTATGGCGCATTGGAAGCCTATCTTGGCTCTGACGCGTTTGCTCTGGCGCCGTTCACCCATCGTGTTGCGTATCTTGAGGATGGCGATGTCGCCGTCCTGCGCGGACCTACTGTCGAAATCTTCGACGGCAACGGGCAGCTTGTGCAGCGCGAGATCCGTACCACCACTGCCTCCGCAGGTCTCGTCGATAAGGCAGGCTACCGCCATTTTATGGCCAAGGAGATTCACGAACAGCCGGAAGTCATCGCGCACACGCTCGCCCATTATCTTGATCCCTCCGCTCTCGTGGTGCAGCTGCGCGAACCGGCTTTACTCGAGGTCCTTAAAACCGCCAGTCGCTTGACGATTTCGGCATGCGGAACGGCATTTTATGCCGGGCTGATCGGCAAATACTGGTTTGAGCGCCTGGGCCGGCTGGCAGTGGAGGCCGACGTCGCCTCAGAGCTGCGCTATCGCGAGCCTGTTTATCCCAGCGGCGGGGCGGCGCTCTTCATCTCCCAATCCGGGGAAACTGCCGATACGCTGGCCGCACTGCGTGATGCGAAGGCCAGTGGCCAGACCACGATTGCGGTCGTGAATGTCCCGGAGAGCTCTATCGCCAGGGAGGCAGATATTGTCCTGCCCACTTTTGCTGGCCCTGAGATCGGCGTGGCTTCAACCAAAGCGTTCACCTGTCAGCTTGCAGTGCTTGCATCCCTCGCGATTGCCGCGGGGCGGGCACGCGGCGTCCTTGACGCCGATCAGGAGCGGACATTGGTTGCGTCGCTTCTCGAGATACCGCGCCACATCGTCGAATTCATGAGGCAGGAAGAAGTGGTCGAGGCGCTTGGTGGTGACCTCGCCAAGGCACGCGACGTGCTCTATCTGGGACGCGGGGTCAATTTCCCGCTGGCCATGGAAGGCGCCTTAAAGCTCAAGGAAATCTCCTACATTCATGCTGAAGGCTATGCCGCCGGTGAGATGAAGCACGGCCCCATTGCGCTGATTGACGAGAACGTTCCGGTGATCGTACTGGCGCCTCACGACAGCTGGTTCGAGAAAACCGTCTCGAACATGCAGGAAACTATGGCACGGGGCGGCAAGGTTGTGCTGATTTCCGATGCGGCCGGCATCGCTGCGGCTGGCGAGACGGCTCATGCTTGCATCGCAGTGCCGACCATGGCCCCCACTTTTGCGC
Source organism: Rhizomicrobium sp. (assembly GCA_049964915.1). Classification (GTDB taxonomy): domain Bacteria; phylum Pseudomonadota; class Alphaproteobacteria; order Micropepsales; family Micropepsaceae; genus Rhizomicrobium. Next base: position 39,207 of record JBMFWV010000007.1, on the reverse strand, counting down.
CTCTTCTTTATGCGGTGCCGGTGCAGATGCTGGCCTACTACATGGCCTTGGCCAAGGGTACCGATGTTGATCAGCCGCGCAATCTGGCCAAGAGCGTCACCGTCGAGTAGCCAGGTGGGTCCCGTATCAGGGCATGGGCGTCCCCTTCTGCTCCGACAGTAGGAATCACGGGGCTGGACCGCTATGGTCTGGTTCCAGCCGGCCGGCGTGATAGGCGCAACAGGTAGGGTTTGAGGCCGTCCGCGCATGGGGGCATCAGTCCCGATCTGTCGTCACTTCCTAAGTCGCCGCTCCGACTATTTTGAAACGGCCCCTCCTGCCTTTCATCCGTAGGTGTCGAGGGGAAGGAGGCCAAGTGAGCGATTCAGCAGAGTTCAAGCGTGTGGCGGCCGCCGCGGCTCTCGATTTTATCCACCCAGGTATGCGCCTCGGACTTGGTACCGGTTCGACGGCGGAAGCCTTCCTCGAGCTTCTGGCAGGACGTGTGGCCAAAGGTCTTGATGTGGTGGGTGCCGCAACCTCCGAGCGCACGGCGGGCAAAGCCCGCGCCTTGGGTATCAAGGTTGCCGAATTGGATGACCTGGCCCCACTGGATGTAACCATAGACGGCGCCGATGAAACTGATGACGCCCTCAATCTCATCAAGGGTGGGGGTGGCGCTTTGTTGCGGGAGAAGATTGTCGCTGCCTCCTCCCGCAAGATGGTGGTGATCGCAGATCATTCCAAACTGGTAAAGCGGCTGGGCGCGTATGCGCTGCCTGTGGAAGTAGCTGCCTTTGGGGCCCGCAGCACGCTTGACCGCCTCGAGCGGGTGCTGGCGGAAGTTGGATACAAGGATGTGACAGTCACGCCGCGCAGCGGTCCGGAGGGACTGTTTCGTACGGATAGTGGCAATCTTATCTTTGACTGTGCGCTAAAGGTAATTCATGACGCACCGTCCCTAGCCACTGCGCTATCTCAGGTTCCCGGCGTCGTGGACCACGGCCTCTTCATTGGCCTCGCCAGCCATCTCATCATAGCCGGTCCCGCTGGCACCAGAATTCTTGAACGGAAGGCGTCATGACATACGATTACGATCTGTTTGTAATAGGCGGGGGCTCGGGTGGTGTCCGCGCCAGCCGCATGGCTGCAGCACAGGGCGCGCGTGTGGCTGTGGCCGAGGAATACGGTTTCGGTGGAACTTGCGTAATCCGTGGCTGCATTCCCAAAAAGCTCTTTGTCTACGCCAGCCATTTTGGTGAGGCATTTGAGGATGCCTTCGGTTTTGGCTGGACCGTACCCACCCCAAAATTCGATTGGACGACACTCGTTGCCAACAAGGATAAAGAAATCGCCAGGCTTGCGGATCTATATCGTCAGAATGTGACGAAGTCTGGCGCGGAAGTCATCATGGAACGGGCAGAACTTCTCGATGCCCATACCATACATCTGAAGGGTTCGAACCGCCGTGTGACGTCACAATACATCCTGATTGCCACCGGTAGTCGTCCCTCGGGCAATCTGGGTGACTGTGCCGGTAGCGAATACGTAATCACTTCTAATGAAGCCTTCCACCTGCCACACCTGCCGCGTCGTATCGTCATTGCCGGTGGCGGCTACATCGCAGTCGAGTTTGCCAATATTTTCCACGGACTGGGGTGCGAAACAACGCTGGTCTATCGTGGTGAGAAGATTCTGCGCGGCTTTGACGAACATATGCGCGATAGCCTTACCGAGGCAATGAACAACAAGGGAATGCGCATTGTCACACGCAGAAAGTTTCATCGTATTGACAAGCGTGGCGGCGAGTTTTTTGTCCTGACGGACCATGGTGAAATTCTAGAGACAGACTGCGTCATGGCGGCGATTGGAAGGCTACCCAACACCGATGGTCTTGGTCTCGAGAAGGCCGGTGTAGCACTCGGCGCCAAAGGCGAAGTTCTGGTCGACGAATGCTCGCGCACTAATGTGGAACACATTTATGCCATTGGCGATGTGACCGACCGTCTGCAGCTCACACCTGTCGCCATTCATGAGGCAATGGCATTCGTGCGCACCGTTTTTGAGAAAAAGCAGACCCCGGTGGATCACGAACTTGTCCCGACCGCCGTCTTTAGCCAGCCTGAGATTGCGACAGTTGGATTGAGTGAGGAGGCGGCGCTTCAGAAGGGGCATCGCATCGACGTCTATCTCTCGAAATTCCGCCCATTGAAGCACACCTTGAGCGGGCGGGAAGAGCGCAGCCTGTTCAAGCTTGTTGTCGATTCCGACAATGGGCGCGTACTTGGTTGCCACATCTTCGGTCAGGATGCGGCGGAGATCATACAGGTCGTTGCCATCGCACTTAAAATGAGGGCGACCAAGGCTGATTTCGACGCGACCATGGCACTGCATCCATCGGCAGCTGAGGAAATCGTGACCATGCGCAGCAAGAGTTACAGCAAAGAACCTTCGCCAGGCTGACGGGTGATTGTCTCCGTGTGATCGAGAAGGTTGCCTGGCTATTTTGACGCAGGCATGGGTGCACTGGTGGGCGGTATCCCTAAGGCGGATCTGGGTCTTGTAGAAGAGGGAGTGCGGATTTAGATCTGCGGCGTGCAAGACGCGGGTGATATACTTGAAGTTCGCCGCGATGATCAGGGGATTGACGAGAGCGGCGGTGATTCCAGCCCTTCTGCTCGTCAGTTGCTGTGCCCGGCCATCTGTACCAGATGATCCTTTCGAGCCAGTCAACCGTGCAGTCTTTGGCTTCAATGAAAGATTCAATCGGCACGTAACGTTACCGGTGGACTGGATTTATACCTATCAACTCCCGGTAGGGTTGAAGCGGCCGCTGCATAATGTTCTCACCAATCTGCAAAGTCCGGTGGTGTTCGCCAACGAGCTGTTGCAGTGCCGTGTACAAAGCGCTGCTGCGACGCTGGCGCGCTTTTTCCTTAATTCGACATTGGGGCTTGGCGGTCTAAACGATTTTGCGGGTGCCCACGCAGGACTTCCGCCCCAGCATGCGGATTTCGGGCAGACGCTTGCCGCTTACGGCGTCAGGAGTGGTCCGTTTTTGGTACTGCCATTAGTCGGACCGACATCTGCGCGTGACGCCTTTGGTGCTCTTGTCGATGTTGTCGCCGATCCTTTGTTCTATATTCCAGGGGACTGGTCGCTTCTGGCCCATGCCGGAACGGTCGTCGGGATTGGCACGGTTCAGTCTTTTCAGGCGCACGCCAACGCTCTTTACCTGCGTACCCAGCTTTCGGGTGCCTCGCTCGAACCCTATGCGACAATGCGCAGCGCCTATCGACAGGCACGACGAAGCGAGCTGGAACGCGGATCGGCGCGGGCGAAATAGGTGTCTTTGCTCCCAGATTACGCTCCTGGAACGTAGCGCCTTCAGGGTACACTGGCATTCTTGTGCAGTGTCCCGTATATGCGGGTCTGGTTCTTGGAGTACGCCACTGTGTCGTGGACGCCGTCCTCCTGGCGAGAAAAACCAATTCGTCAGGTGCCTGAATACCCCGATCCGGCGGAATTGGCCGCGGTCGAGGCGCGTTTGAAGTCGCATCCGCCGCTGGTGTTCGCCGGTGAGGCAAGAAACCTGCGTCGGGCCCTTGCCCAGGTTGCTGAAGGCAAGGCGTTTCTGCTTCAGGGAGGCGACTGCGCCGAGAGCTTTGCCGAGTTTCATCCCGACAACATCCGGGATCTCTTCCGGGTGCTGCTGCAAATGTCTGTGGTGTTGACCTTTGCTGCGGCCATGCCGGTGGTGAAGGTGGGACGTATCGCCGGACAGTTCGCCAAGCCGCGTTCCGAACCGTTTGAGCGACAGGATGGGGTGGAACTTCCTTCCTATCGTGGCGATTGCGTCAACGGTCCTGAATTTACCCGTGAGAGCCGCACGCCTGATCCCCAGAGGCTGATGCAAGCCTATGCTCAGTCCGCGGCCACACTGAACCTGCTGCGGGCATTTGCCAGCGGCGGCTATGCTGACCTGCATAATGTGCATCGCTGGACCCTCAGCTTTATAGCCGGCAATGCTGCCGGAGAGCGTTACCAGGCACTGGCAGGGCGGATTGGCGAGACGCTCGACTTCATGGAAGCCTGCGGAATTACCTCTGCCTCGGTACCGCAATTGCGGACCACCGACTTCTACACCAGCCATGAGGCTCTGCTGCTCGGCTACGAGCAGGCGCTCACCCGTATCGATTCTACATCAGGTGACTGGTATAATACTTCGGCTCATATGCTGTGGATTGGCGATCGAACCCGTCAGCTGGATGGCGCTCATGTTGAGTTCTGCCGAGGTATCAAGAATCCGCTGGGGATCAAATGCGGGCCCAGTATCGAAGAAGATGAGTTGCTACGCCTGATTGCGGTGCTCAATCCGGACAACCTGCCCGGACGCATTACCCTGATCTGTCGTTTCGGTGCCGATCGCGTGGCGGACCGGTTGCCACGCCTCATTCGCGCAGTGAGCCGCGAAGGGGCAAAGGTCGTCTGGTCCTCCGATCCCATGCATGGCAACACCATCAAGTCGCAGTCGGGCTATAAGACGCGGCCCTTCGATCGCATTCTCAAGGAGCTCCGCAGCTTCTTCGAGATTCATGGCGCTGAAGGTACCCACGCAGGTGGCGTCCACTTCGAAATGACTGGTCAGAATGTTACCGAATGTCTGGGTGGTGCCCAGGCGATTTCTGATCAGGACTTGTCCAGCCGCTATCACACCCATTGCGATCCGCGTCTGAATGCGAGCCAGGCCCTCGAATTGGCTTTTCTGATGGCGGAGGCCCTGCGAGCTGAGCGCATCAACGGACGCGGCTTCGCAGCGTCCGCGTGAGCATGGCGACGAAAGGGCACCGGGCATGGGCATAAGCCGGCTCCTGGCCAAGGCCTGGTTGATCTTCTGTCTGTTTGCCGGGCTCTACGCTCTTGCTGGTGCCGCGGCCGGCGCGAACGGGGCCAGCCCCGATGCGTTGGCTCGGATCCTCGCCATCGTGGTACTGTTTCTGGCCACCGGTCTGCTCTTCGTGGCGGGTTACGCTGCAGCTACCAATCGTGCGGGGAATCTCGTTGCGAAGCTGCGTCTGCCTGGGTTTCACGACCTCGTATTTTTGGTCTTCGCCCTGATCAGCTTTCTCGTTCAGAGCCTTTATCTTCCGGTACCTCCAGGGTCCGACCCTCTGGGTGCGCTGGCTGCTGCCATCGGGTTCGCGGTACCCGGTCAGGACGCCCTGGCCATCGCGCTGGGGTCATGCGGTCTTGGGGGCGATGCCTTGATCGCCTCGGATTTTGCCTGGTTGCTGGCCTTCATTTATATCGGCTCATCGCTGTCACGTCTGAGACTCGCCGCCGGAATCATCCGCCTGGAGCGCAAGCGGCGGCCAGATCCGTTGACACCCACCGGAAGCGCGCTGCTGACCGGTTTTGTGGCAGTCGCGCTCATTCAGCTGCTCTATGTTGGTTCGCTCTACGACCTGTTGCCCTGCACGCTGTGGCAGGGAATCGGTGGAGACATTCTGATTGGCCAGGCGCCGCTGGTGCTGGCCTATGCCATCGTTGCGGCGTTGACCAATCTGATCGCCATGGGCGCGGACGCCTGATAGGCCCCGCGCCCCCGGCGAGCTGCGTTCTAGACCACCCTGTCCGGAGCCAGGCGTACCAGCATCTTGCCAAAGTTGGCGCCTTTGAAGAGGCCCATAAAGGCTTCCGGCGCACGGGCAATCCCTTCATAGATTGTCTCGTGCCATTTGAGCCGGCCTTCCTTCGCCCAGGCTGACATGTCGCGCAGGAAGTCTCCCATGAGATCGCCATGATCAGAGACGATGAAGCCCTCGATGCGCAGACGATTGGGTACAACGGCGATCATCGTACGGGGCCCCGGCGGCAACTCGGTCGCATTGTACTGGTCGATCATGCCGCAGACGGCGATGCGTCCGTGCGGGCGCATATGCGCGAGGGCGGCTTCGAGGTGCGCCCCTCCGACGTTTTCGAAGTAGACGTCAATGCCTTGCGGGAAGGCCTTGCCGACAGCTTCCATGAGATTGCCGCAGGTCTTGTAGTTGATGGTCGCGTCGACCCGCGCCTCAGTCCTCAGCCAGTCGCACTTGTCGTCTGAACCGGCCGAGCCGACGACGTAGCAACCTTTGTTCTTGGCGATCTGACAGACCACCGTGCCCACCGCCCCGGCGGCGGCTGAAACGAAGACCCTTTCACCCTCCTTGAGGGCGCCCACGCGCAGCAAACCGGCATAGGCGGTCAGGCCCGGCATGCCGAACGTGCCCAGAAAGGCCTGAATGGGTGCAAGGCTGGGGTTGATCTTCTCGAGATCTCCACCCTTGGAGACGAACCATTCGCGCCAGCCATTGAAATTGCTGACATAATCGCCCACGGCGAAGGGGGCGCCGGGGCCTGCCTCGACCACCTGGCCGATGGCGCCGCCACTCAGCGCCTCGCCTATGCGAAAGGGTGGGGTATAGCTTTTGCGGTCGACCATGCGTCCGCGCATGTAGGGGTCAACCGACATGAAGATGTTGCGGACCTGGACCTCACCGGCGCCTGGGGCCGGAACGGTGGTCTCAGCGAGCTCGAAATTCTCCGGGCCAGGCATTCCGGCGGGGCGGCTCTTTAGGCGAATCTCCTGGCTTTTTTGGGCTGGCATTGCGTTCTCCAAAACATGTGCATGTTTACGGGGGTTCAAGATGAGCCAAGCCTAGCAGGGGAGGCGAGGCGGGCAAGGGCGCAACAACACGAAATATTTTATGAGTCGCTCTTGCCAGCCAGCTGTGGTGCAAAGGCGCCGGTTCAAACGGGACTTCCAATTTGTTTCAGCCCTTTATGCGACCCAGCTCCGAAACCGATGGCGCCCCGCTGGCGCCGTTCAGCCGCAGTCCCTTGCGGGCTGTTGTTATTGGCGCTGGTGCTTTTGGCCGCCATCATGCGGTCAAATATGCGGCGCTGGCGGGCGTTGAGCTTGCCGCTGTGGCCGACCCCAGCCTGGAGGCCAGAGCAGGGGCCATGGCCCGTCATGGGGTACCGACGGTTGCGGACTGGCGCGAATTGCTCGGCAAAGTCGATGTCGTCTCGGTGTGCTCGCCTGCGCAAACCCACGGCCCTATCGTCCGCGCCTTTCTTGAGGCGGGTGCCCATGTTCTTGTCGAAAAGCCGATTGCGACCGAACTGGCTGAAGCCGATGCGCTGATCGCTTTGGCGCAGGCGCGCAAGCTGGTGCTTACGGTTGGTCATCAGGAGCGTTTTGTTTTCGCCCGTTCTGGCCTTCTCGATTTTGCCGACACGCCGCTTGAAGTCGAATGCTGGCGGGCCGGGCCATGGACCGGGCGTGGCGATGATGTCAGCGTTGTGCTCGATCTTATGATCCATGACCTTGATCTCGTGCACCAGCTGATCCCTGGACGGGTGACCGAGGTCCGCGCCAGCGGCACCTCCCTCAAGAGTATCTTCGCCGATGAGGTTGAGGCGCGCCTGCAATTCGAAAACGGGGCGCGGGCACGCTTGCTGGCAAGCCGCATCGCCGATACCCGCAGCCGCGGTCTGAGAGCAATCTATACCGATGGCACGATCGAGATCGATTTCATCACCCGCACGGTCCGCAATACCACGCCCCGCTCTCTGCGCCCGCTGGATCTAGAGGATCCGTTAGGTGCGTCGGTGGGGTCGTTTGTAGCAGCCGTCCGTGCCGGTAGTGCCGCGCTCGTGCGTCCTGAGGAAGCCCGTCAGGCGTTGGCCATGGCGCTTGCCATTGACGAGGCCGCGCTGCCGGCGCCGGCGCATCAACGGGTCGCCGCCCGAGCCTAACAGAGCTTCTCGAGGCCATGTTCCACCAGGGGGACCGCAGACGCGGCCCAAGGGCTCTGGGGGTTTCTTTCTGCGTCACTCCATCCTAAGCACTGGCCGCAATGTCGCAGCGACAAACCCGGCGCTATAGTAGCGTATCGGCTCTCTAAGAGGTTGCAGGTGAACTTCAAAGTGAATCGTGGTGGATCCATCGGGATGGGGGTGGGCAAAGACCTGTGGCGTGGCCAGTGGCGTCTCCTATTGGCGCATGCTCCGGAGGCCCGGTGATGGAGCGATTCCGCATTGCTCTGGCCCAGCTCAACCCGCTGATGGGCGATATTGCGGGCAATGTGGCTCGCCTGCGCAGCGCACGGGCCGGAGCGATGGCTGCAGATCTCATCGTATTTCCAGAACTCTTCATCTGTGGTTATCCCCCAGAAGACCTCGTCCTCAAACCTGCATTTCAGGAGGATTGCCGCACGGCTGTTGAGGCTCTGGCAGGGGATACGCGCGATGGCGGGCCGGCGATCCTGATTGGTACACCCTGGCTTGAGGGGGGGCGCCTTTACAATGCGGTGGCCCTACTCGATCAAGGGGCGATCATGGCTGTCACCCGAAAGGTTGATCTGCCCAATTACGGTGTCTTTGATGAGAAGCGCGTATTTGTCCCCGGACCCATGCCCGGGCCGCTCAACATCCGTGGTCTACGTATCGGGGTTCCGATCTGTGAGGATATCTGGACCGGCGATGTGGTCGAGTGTCTCCACGAGACTGGCGCGGAAATGCTGGTGGTACCCAATGGCTCGCCTTTTGATGTCATGAAGTTCGACGAGCGCCTGCATCACGCTCTGGCGCGCGTGGTGGAAAGCAAACTGCCTCTCGTCTATGTCAATCAGGTTGGTGGTCAGGACGAGCTGGTTTTCGATGGCGCCAGCTTTGTCCTGAACGCCGATCGCAGCCTTGCGGTTCAGCTCCCCGGCTTTGTCGAGCGCACCATCGTGAGTGACTGGCTACGCACGGATGCCGGCTGGCAATGTGCGCAGTCCGAGCGCGCCGTGCACGAAAACAAAGAGGGTGCACTTTATGCGGCCATGGTTCTGGCGCTGCGCGATTACATCAACAAAAACCGCTTCTCCGGCGTCGTCATCGGGCTGTCAGGCGGAATTGATTCGGCACTTAGTGCGGCGGTGGCAGTCGATGCATTGGGTGCGCAGCGTGTGCGCTGCGTGATGATGCCATCGCGCTACACCGCACCGCAGAGTCTGGCAGATGCGGCCGAAATCGCCCGTCTGCTCGGGGTGCACTACGACGTTCTTCCCATCGAGCCGGCGGTCGGTGCGTTCTCCACTATGCTGGGTCCGCTGTTTGAGAACCGTCCCGCCGATACGACCGAAGAGAACATACAATCCCGCATTCGTGGCTTACTGCTCATGGCGATCTCCAACAAGTTCGGCAGCATGGTGCTGGCGACTGGAAACAAGAGCGAGATGAGTGTGGGCTATGCCACACTCTATGGTGACATGAACGGCGGCTATAATGTGCTCAAGGATGTCTACAAAGTAGATGTCTTCCGCCTGTCCCGCTGGCGTAACACCCATGCCGTTTCGATTGGACTGGGGCCACACGGCCGCGTCATGCCTGACGCCGTTATTACCCGCCCTCCCAGCGCCGAGCTTCGTGCCGACCAGAAGGACGAGGACTCCCTGCCGCCCTATCCCGTCCTCGATGCCATTCTTCTGCGTCTCGTGGAAGAGGAACGCAGTGCCGCTGACGTGATCGCCGATGGTTTTGATCCGCAGACCGTCAAGCGCGTGGAAAATCTGCTTTATGCGGCAGAGTACAAGCGTCGCCAGGCTCCACCCGGCGTCAAGGTCAGCCGTCGGAATTTCGGCCGCGATAGACGCTACCCAATGACCAATGCCTACCGGAACGCGCGATGAGAGTTCGTTTTGCCCCATCACCGACTGGTCTGTTGCATGTCGGCAATGGCCGCACAGCGCTGATCAATTTCCTGGCAGCGCGAAAGCTGAATGGCGGTATGGTCCTGCGCATCGATGATACCGATCGCGAGCGTTCCAAACCCGAATACGAACAGGCCATACTTGAGGATCTTGCGTGGCTCGGGATCGGTCACGACCTCATGGTTCGCCAAACCGAACGGGCGCAGCGACATGACGCTGCTGCAGAGCTTCTGAAGAGCAAGGGTCTGCTCTATCCTGCCTACGAAACCACTGAGGAACTCGAACGGCGCCGCAAGCGCGCCCTGGCGCTCAAAAGGCCGCCCATCTATGACCGCGCCGCACTCAGGCTCAGCGTCGAGGAGCGCGGGGATCTGGAACGGCAGGGGCGTCGGCCCCACTGGCGGTTCAAACTGTCGCAAAGCAAGGTCAGCTGGTGCGATCTGATCCGTGGCGACGTGGAGATCGATACCGCACATCTTTCCGATCCGGTACTGATCCGTGCTGATGGCAGCTTTCTTTATACGCTGCCCAGCGTGGTCGATGACATTGACCTCGCTATAACGCACATCATTCGTGGCGAGGACCACGTGACCAACACGGCGGTTCAGATAGAAATCTTCGCCGCGCTGGGACAGGAGCTGCCCACCTTCGCCCACTTCCCGCTTCTGGTTGGCAGTGGAGGCGAAGCCCTCTCCAAGCGTCTCGGCTCACTGTCGCTGCGGCAGATGCGCGAGGAGGGTATCGAGGCATCGGCACTGTTTGCCTATCTTGCCCGCATCGGCACCTCGGAGCCTGTGGCGTTGGCAGAGTGTGCGGAACTGGTCGCAGGCTTTGACTTTGCCAAGATCGGCCGAGCACCGGCACACTTTGACCCAGCGGAACTTGCCGGGCTGAGCGCCCGGCTGTTGCACGGGCTTGACTATGAAACGGTTCGCCAGCGGCTCCATGCTCTCGGTGTGGGTGGTGGCGACGCCTTTTGGCTGGCGGTTAGGGCCAATCTGAGCCGGTTCAGCGACGTGGTCGATCTGTGGCGGATTGTGGCAGGGCCGATAGAGCCGTGCATTGAGGATGCCGATCTGGCACAGCTGGCCATCCAGTGTTTCCCTTCGGGCGACGTCGACGACAACACCTGGGGTCACTGGACCGGCGAGCTCTCCGTGCGCTCTGGCCGAAAGGGACGGCAGCTCTTTCGTCCGCTGCGCCTGGCGTTAACTGGTCTCGAGCATGGACCCGAGCTCAAAAAGCTGCTACCCCTTATCGGGCGCGACAAGGTGCTCGCGCGCCTGGAAGGAAAGAGTGTCTGATCCGATGCGCCATCTCCGGCGAATTTGTGTGATCGCGATTTGCGGCTGACGCCGCAACCATTCTCTTGTCTCATCCAAACCTCATATATGTTTTGCCCTTCGGGAAACCTGCCTGGCGCGGGCTGATGGGCGTAAGCGACCGCGGTAGGTGTTCTGCTCCAAGGTCGCGAGCGAGCGGAATAAGATCATGACGAGCCTTTACCTTTACAACACACTGACCCGGACCAAGGACCAGTTTGAACCTTTGGACGCCAGAAATGTCCGGCTTTATGTGTGCGGTCCGACTGTCTACGATTTTGCCCACATAGGAAATGCACGTCCCGCGATCGTGTTCGACGTGCTCTACCGCGTCCTTCGCCATATTTATGGCGAAGAGCATGTCACTTACGTGCGCAACATCACGGACATCGACGACAAAATTAACGCCAGGGCACTGGAGCAGTCGTCTCTCAGCAACCGCGCGATACTCGACGAAGTCAGGGCTCTGACCCAGCAAACTGCTGCGCTCTATGAAGCGGACATGGCGGCGGTGGGAAATCTTCCACCCAATTTTGCGCCGCGCGCCACCGACCATATTGCCGAAATGATCGCGATGATCCGTACACTGATCGAAACCGGGCACGCCTATGTGGCAGAAGGCCATGTACTCTATGATGTGGCGTCAAAGCCCGATTACGGAAAATTGGCGCGCCGCAGTGTCGAGGACATGGTCGCAGGTGCGCGTGTTGAAGTAGCTCCCTATAAGCGCAATCCCACGGATTTTGTATTGTGGAAGCCCTCCGATGCCGGACTGCCGGGGTGGGAAGCGCCCTGGGGATATGGGCGGCCTGGCTGGCACCTTGAGTGCTCGGCGATGTCAGCGGCCTATCTCGGGGAGACTTTCGATATTCATGGTGGCGGTATCGATCTCGTTTTCCCCCATCATGAGAATGAGATCGCCCAGTCCGAAGGGGCTCATCACGGCCACGCCCTGGCTCGCTATTGGCTACACAATGGCCATCTCAATGTTGAAGGCGCAAAAATGAGCAAGAGCCTGGGCAATTTCGTCACCGTTCATGAACTGCTGGAAGCCTGGCCGGGTGAAGTGTTGCGTCTCAACATGCTGCGAACCCACTATCGCCAGCCCATGGACTGGACGGTGAGCGGATTGAAGGAAAGTTGGACCATGCTCGAGCGCTGGTATGCAGCTGCAGAAGGGGCAGGGGGAGGATCCTGCGACCGCGTGCTTGGAGCACTCAGTGACGATCTCAATACGCCTCAGGCTATTGCCGAGCTGCATCAGGCCGAGCCGGACGCACTTGCTGCCGGGCTCGCGCTACTGGGCTTCTCAGGAAAGCGCAGGGCGATTGCGCGGAAGGCCGCAATTGATGATGCCGAAATTGACGCCGCGATAGTGGCCCGCGCCAATGCCCGCAAGGCAAGGGACTTTGCAGAAGCTGACCGAATTAGAAAGGAGCTCGAGGCGAAGGGAGTTGTCCTTAAGGATGGCCCACAGGGTACAAGTTGGGATTTCAAGCGGTGATTGGCTTGGCCGATGCTGTCAGCAGCGCGTCTGCGATAACGCTGTAGAAGTGAGGAAATTTTGATGTCAGGCAAACTAGCAGTCACGTTGCGCCCGATGCTTCCCTCTGATGGCCCGGAACTCGCGGCCATCTTCCGAGCTGCAATTACCGATACGGCATCCGAGGATTATTCCCCGGCGCAATGTGATGCCTGGCTTAGTGCCGCTGACGATGACTCTGCATTCAGCAAAAGACTGCTGGACGAGCTTACTTTGCTTGCGACTTTGAATCGGAAGGCGGTCGGGTTTGCAAGCCTGCGTGACAACGCACATCTGGACATGCTGTACATCCATCCGAGTGTGGGGCGCCGTGGTGTTGCTACGGCTCTGGTTGACGCGTTGGAGATCCTTGCGGCGTCACGGGGAACGACATTGATGACTACGGACGCGTCTGATACGGCACGTGATTTTTTCGCCCGCCGGGGCTATGTGGCGATGCGGCGCAACACTGTGGAGATGGCTGGGGAATGGCTCGGAAATACCTCTATGGAGAAGAAGCTCGTTCGTCCGCAACGTGGAGCTCTGCAATGAGATCGAACTGCAATTCCGCGACAATATCTGGTACCGCACGCTGCTATCGTGGGAACTCCGGAGGCCACAATGCGTGAACGCCTCTTCCTGTTCGACACGACATTGCGTGATGGTGCGCAGACTCAGGGAGTTGATTTCTCCATAGAGGATAAATCTCAGATTGCTCGCGCACTTGATCTTCTAGGTATTGATTATATTGAGGGCGGATTTCCTGGTGCAAATCCCACCGACACCGAATTCTTCGCGCACCCTCCACAGCTTACGCATGCGCGGTTGACCGCCTTTGGCATGACAAAGCGAGCTGGCCGCAGTGCCGCCAATGACCCGGCCTTGTCAGCGGTGATGGATGCACGCGCTGAATGTGCCTGTCTTGTAGGGAAAGCAAGCCGCTATCAGGTCGAGGTTGCCCTGGAAATATCGCTCAATGACAATCTCGACAATATTTCCCAGTCTATTGCAGCGGTGGTTGCCAAGGGCCGCGAGGCGTTGTTTGACGCCGAGCACTTCTTTGATGGTTACCACCAGGATCCCGAATACGCTCTGGACTGTCTGCGCGCGGCCCACGAAGCCGGCGCACGCTGGCTGGTTCTCTGTGATACCAATGGTGGGACGATGCCGGAGCAGGTTGAGCGCATTGTCGGGCAAGTACGTTCAAAACTCACAGAGGCAGGACTTGGGATCCATGCCCATAATGATACGGGGCAGGCGGTCGCGGTTTCGCTTGCTGCTGTGCGCGCCGGGGCTCGCCAGGTTCAAGGCACGCTGAACGGACTTGGCGAGCGGTGTGGTAACGCAAATCTGCTCACCCTGATCGCCAATCTGATGCTGAAGGAAGACTATGCCCACGCATTCGAGCTCGGTATCGGCATGACGGAGCTTGCCCAGCTGACACATGTCTCGCGCTTGCTTGACGAAATCCTCAATCGCGCACCGGATCGCCATGCTCCCTACGTTGGCACCTCGGCATTTGCCCACAAGGGTGGCTTGCACTCCGCCGCGGTGCTCAAGGATCCTGGTACCTATGAACATGTCCCGCCGCATGTGGTGGGCAATGCGCGCAAGATTCTCGTGTCCGATCAGGCCGGGCGTTCAACGGTGCTGGCTCGCTTGGCCCAGTATGGCATCGACCTTGATGCCAAGGATGAGCGGATCACCCGTTTACTGGAAGAAGTTAAGCGGCGGGAGTTTCTGGGCTATGCCTATGACGGCGCGGAAGCATCGTTCGAACTTCTGGCCCGCCGTGCCCTCGGTCAGGTTCCGGATTATTTTGACGTCGAAAGCTTCCGCGTCATTGTGGAACGCCGTCACAATGCACGTGCAGAGCTGATGACCGTGTCAGAAGCCGTGGTCAAGCTCAAGGTGTCCGGTGAGATCCTGCACAATGTAGCCACGGGCAATGGACCGGTTAATGCTCTCGATGCAGCATTGCGCAAGGATCTTGGTGTTTATTCCTCGTTTCTCGCGGATCTCAGTCTGGTGGATTATAAGGTCCGTATCCTGACCAGCGGCACCGAAGCGGTTACGCGCGTTATGGTCGAGAGCGCGGATGGTCAGGGGCGGCGCTGGTCGACAGTTGGAGTTTCGGCCAATATTGTCGATGCTTCTTTTGAGGCGCTCTCAGAGTCGATCTGCTACAAGCTCTTTCGCGACGGGGCGTGATGCATGGCTGCTCTGCGCCTGTAGCTGACTGATTTTTCTGCCGGGTCCCTGGATTACGATCCTCCATGCTGGTATCGCCACGTTGCCATGACTCCGTCTGATACCAACGAGCGCATCGGAATTCTTTTTGCTGCTGCAGCCTATGCAATATGGGGACTGCTCCCGCTCTACTGGGATCATCTTACCCAGGTGCCTCCCATTCAGGTGACGGCATGGCGGGTGTGCCTGACGGCGCTTGTCGTTCTTGGCTTCACGGTGCTGCGCGGCAACCTGGGGACGGTACTCGGTCATGTACGCAATCGACCATTGCTGCTGCGGCTTGCGCTTTCAGCGTCGCTGATCGCACTCAACTGGACGACATATGTATATAGTATCGCCAGCCACCAGTTGGTCGAAGCCAGCCTCGGCTATTTCATTCTGCCCCTGATTTCGATCGCTCTAGGCGTAGGCCTTCTGCAGGAGAGAATTTCCCGCTTTCGTCTTGCGGGCGTGGGCCTGATGCTCGTGGCGGTCGTGGTGCAGGTGGCGGTACTTGGGCGCATCCCCTGGGTCGCCTTGGTGTTGGCGCTCAGCTTTGGTTTCTACGGCTATGTGCGCAAGCTGGCACCGGTAGGGGCGATTGAAGGCCTGCTCATTGAAACCTGTCTGCTGCTACCGGTTGCAGTTGCACTGCTGATTGGTTGGGCCATGAATGGGGAATTCGCTTTTTCCCTCGCGATGCCAGTGCATGACGCATTGCTGTTGTGCTGCGGGCCGTTCACGGCGCTGCCCCTGACACTTTACGCTGCAGGTATCCGACGTATCCGCCTGTCGACGCTTGGACTGCTGCAGTATCTGTCGCCCACGATCTCGCTTGTGATCGCGGTGGTGGTATTCGCAGAACCGTTTCCCATGGCAGACATTATAAGCTTCAGCTGCGTATGGCTTGGTCTTGCTCTGGTCGCTGGCGAGCAGCAGCTTGCGCGGGCTCGGATCTGGGCTATCAGCCGGCTCTAGCCCGTATTGGCATGGTCAGCTCTCGTGAACTTGTTGCCACTGTTCCGTGCTTTGGTCCGGGTAACAAAAACCTGAAGGCGCCTTACCCACATCACCCCAGTGATCAGGCCCGCCTCGGTGGCGGGCCTTGTCGTCAAAAGCTGTCTCAGCGCGTTGGAACGGGCTGGTCCCCGCGATAATCATAAAACCCACGGCCGGTCTTCTGGCCAAGCCATCCCGCTTCGACATATTTCACGAGCAGAGGGCAGGGGCGATATTTGGAATCAGCGAGCCCTTCATAAAGCACCTGCATGACTGAAAGGCACGTGTCCAGGCCGATAAAGTCGGCGAGCTGCAATGGTCCCATGCGGTGATTGGCACCCAGTCTCATTGCGGTGTCGATGGCATCGACATTGCCTACGCCTTCATAGAGCGTATAGACCGCTTCATTGATCATCGGCATGAGGATGCGATTGACAATGAATGCCGGAAAATCTTCGGCGTAGGCTGCGGTTTTCCCGACACGCTTGACGATTTCGAGTGCGGCTTGATAGGTCGCATCATCTGTGGCGATACCGCGAATCACCTCGACGAGCTGCATCACCGGCGCGGGATTCATGAAATGCAGGCCGATGAACTTCTCGGGCCGATCGGTGGAGGCCGCCAGTCGCGTTACCGATATGGATGAGGTGTTGGTCGCAAGCATTGTCGTGCCGGGCAGGCGCGGACAAAGATCCTGGTAGATCCTGCGCTTTACCGCCTCTTCCTCGGTGGCAGCCTCGATAACGATGTCCCGGTCAGCCATGTCATCGAGGTTCTGGCTGGTACGGATTCTCGCCAGGGCAGCGCCGACCGAATCGGCAGCAATGATGTTACGGGCCGCTTGACGGTTCAGGTTGTTCTCAATCGTCGTTTTTGCCCTCTTGAGCGCCTCTGCGTTCAGGTCTTCAAGAATGACGTCGTAGCCTGCCAGCGCACAGACATGGGCTATTCCGTTTCCCATTTGGCCTGCGCCGATCACGCCCACTCGCTCAATGCTCATGGCTTTTGCCACCTGTCTGGTTAAAGGCCGAGCGCTCAGTAGCCAGCCTTGGTGAGAGCCTCTTCGAACTCCGGAACGGCTTTGAAGAGGTCGGCAACAAGTCCGTAATCGGCCACCTGGAAGATGGGGGCTTCTTCGTCCTTGTTGATCGCTGCGATGACTTTCGAGTCCTTCATACCCGCCAGATGCTGGATCGCCCCGGAGATACCCACCGCGATGTAAAGCTCGGGCGCTACCACCTTGCCAGTCTGGCCGACCTGATAGTCATTGGGCACGAAACCGGCATCGACTGCGGCGCGTGATGCGCCCACCGCGGCATGCAGCTTGTCTGCGATGCGGTCGAGGAGCTGGAAGTTGTCCCCCGACTGCATGCCACGGCCACCTGAAATAATGATCTTGGCGGCTGTGAGCTCGGGGCGATCGGACTTTGAGAGTTCCTCGGCGACGAAACTGGAGAGCCCGGGATCTGCGGCCGCAGGAACCTGCTGCAGCGCTGCGGACCCGGCTGTTTCGGCAGCCTTGAAAGCGGTGGTACGCACCGTGATGACCTTCTTGCCCGACGGCGCCTCGATCGTCTGGATCGCATTGCCCGCATAAATCGGACGACGGAAGGTGCTCGGTCCGTCTACGCCGAGAATTTCGGAGATCTGCGGCACGTCTAGCTTGGCTGCCACCCGTGGCATGTAGTTTTTGCCGTTGGTGGTGGCTGGAGCCAAGAGCGCGTCATAGTTGTCCGCCAACGAAAGCAGCAGGGCTTCCATCGGTTCGGCCAGCATTTTGGCGTAGAGGGGCGAATCGGCGATGAGGACCGTTTCCACGCCGGAAAGTTTGCAGGCCTCCTCGGCGGCCGCGGCGCAGTTTTGACCGGCCACCAATACGTGTACCGGCCCGCCAATCTGGGTCGCGGCTGTAACTGTCTTGGCCGTCGCGTCCTTGAGCGCGTTGTTCGTGTGTTCGGCAATGACGAGCGCGGCCATCAGATTACTCCCGCTTCATTCTTGAGTTTTTCGACCAGTTCGGCCGCAGTTTTGACCTTGACGCCGGCCTGCCGCTTGGGCGGCTCGGTGACCTTCAGCACCTTAAGGCGCGGCGTTGTGTCCACGCCGTAATCGGCAGCGGTCTTTTCGTCGATCGGCTTCTTCTTCGCCTTCATAATATTGGGAAGGGAGGCATAACGCGGTTCGTTAAGTCTCAGATCCGTCGTCATGACGGCAGGAAGCTTGACCTTGACGGTCTGCAGTCCTCCGTCGATCTCACGCTCGATCGTGGCCGAGCTGTCGTCGAGTTCGAGATTGTGGGCAAATGTCCCCTGCGCCCAGCCAAGCAGGGCGGCAAGCATTTGACCGGTCTGGTTGGAATCGTCATCGATGGCCTGCTTGCCCAGGATGGCAAGCCCGGGCTTTTCCGTCTCGCAGATGGCCTTGAGGATTTTGGCCACCGCCAGTGGCTCCACATCACCCTCCACTTTAACCAGGATGCCCCGGTCGGCCCCCATGGCAAGTGCGGTCCGGATGGTTTCGCTCACCTGGGCCGGGCCGATGGATACGACCACCACCTCGGTGGCCTTGCCCTTTTCCTTAAGGCGAACCGCCTCTTCGACGCTGATCTCGTCGAACGGGTTCATGCTCATCTTTACATTGGCAAGATCGACGCCGGATGAATCGGCTTTGACCCGGACCTTAACGTTATAGTCGATTACCCGCTTGACCGGGACCAAGACTTTCATGCGCTCGAACTTCCCCGAATTGAGGCGGCTTCTGCGGAGGGTTTGGCCCCCACGCCCGCCCGCCGGTTTCTTGTGCGGCGCAAAAACTAGGCGCGAGCTTGCCTTGCTGTCAACGAAAGCCGTGGTATCCGCCGGGGAGGACGTCGGCGTCCAGGCGGGCCCTGATAAGGCAAGGGGCCCGCGTCGTGATGACGCAGGCCCCTCGAATTCAGGCCGGTCGGTGTTTTCCGGTGATTATTTCAGGGTTGCCAGATAGGCAGCCACATTTTCAGCCTTCTGCATATTCTGCGTGCCGGCATAGGGCATGCGGTTACCCGGCACCACCTTCTGCGGATTGTCGATGTAGGCGGCGAGCTTCTGCTCGGTCCACACGAAGCCTGCCTTCTTCATTGCTGGCGAGTAGGCAAAGCCGGCAACGCTTCCTGCCTTGCGGCCAACAACCCCATAAAGATCGGGGCCAATTTTGGCGCCGCCGCCCTTAACGTCATTGTGGCACATGGCACAGACGCCAGTGAAAACCGTTTTGCCCTGGGCAGCATTGCCGGCGGCAAAGGCCTGGCTTGCGACAAAAAGGCTGGCGCCCATTGCCACAGCAGTGATCATCCCAATTCGCTTCATCGTTATTCCTCGCGCGATGGGCCGAAACCTTTTCGGCCTTCCATCAGTCCGGTACATAGCAATTGCGCAGGTAATGTGGCTAGGCGACGGATTGTTCCGGCAGCCCTAAAGAGTGCGACTTTATAGCCGCAATAAGTGCGACTTTATAGCCGCAGGGAGCGATTTATTGATCTCGCGCAACTTTATTTGTGGCCTGCTCTCTAGAGCTTGCGCGCGGGTTTCTTACACCCGTGTAAGGAACTTCTGGTCACAGGAGAGGGGATCTATCATGACATCTATGTCGCGTCGCACGCCTGGCAAGGCGGCATTGCTCATAGGCTTTGGGGCCTTGAGTCTTTGGGCTGCCTCAGGTGGACCGGCGGCCGCGGTACCTAGCTTTGCGCGGCAAACTGGGCTTGCCTGCGAGGCTTGCCACACAGTATTTCCGGAGCTGACGCCATTTGGCCGCCGTTTCAAGCTGAACGGCTACGTTATCAACAATCGCAAGCAGGTTTACGACGAATCGCAGCGCCAACGCAGTCTCGCGCTCAGCTTCTTTTCACCGGTTTCGGCGATGTTCGTCGCCTCTTACCTGCATTCCTCGGCCTCGCAGCCTGACAGCAATGGCCTAGGAAACGCCCAAAATGACACAGTGTCATTTCCGCAGCAGCTCAGCCTGTTCTACGCGGGCGAGATCACGCCGCATCTCGGCAGCTTCATTCAGCTGACCTACGACCCCAGCAGCGGTTCGATCGGGATGGACAACACCGATATCCGCTATGCCAACAACATGATGTGGCAAGGCAACAAGTTCAATTGGGGCATCAGCCTCAACAATAACCCGACGGTGCAGGACCTGTGGAACACGGTCCCCGCCTGGTACAACCCCTATATGACGGGGGCTGCGGCCGCGACGCCGGAAGCTGCAACGCTGATCGATCAGACCCTGGCGGGAAATATTGCCGGCGTTACCGCCTATGCCATGCTCAATGACACTTGGTATGGCGAGTTTGGCGTTTACGCCTCCGCTCCACAGGGAGTCCGCCAGCCCTACGACACGGCCGCCCAAACGCTGATCAGCGGTGCCGCCCCTTATTGGCGCTTTGCCGGGGAGTGGGATTGGGGCAACAATTCCTACGAAATTGGAACCTATGGCATGGCGGCCCAGACGCGCATTGCGGGAGCCTGCAACGTCCTCACGCAGCTCACCAATGCGGCCGGCAACCCCGTGGATGTGTTCACGACCTCCTCGGGACCGTGTCAAACTCTGTCAGCAGGTCCAACGGATAATTATGTCGATGTCGCACTCGACACCCAATACCAGTATATCGCTACGCGTGACCTCTTCACGATCGAGGCGACCTGGATCCACGAAAACCGGACGCTGAATAGCACCATCAATGCCTATAACGTGGCTAACAGCACGAACTTCAAGGCGTCCGGCGACACCTTGAATACTGCTCGGGCAAGCTTTTCGTATTTCTATGACCGGATGATCGGGGGCAGTATCGACCTCTTCGACACCTTCGGTAGCCGCGAGCCACTCGTCTACAGCTCGCTGAATGGAAAGCCTGACAGTGACGGCATTGTGCTGGAAGCCGACTACTTGCCATGGCTCAATACCAAACTCGGTTTGGCCTACACCATCTACGGCAAGTTCGACGGTGCCACCCATAACTATAATGGTCTTGGAACCAACGCTTCGGACAACAATACGCTCTATGCCTATTTCTGGCTGGCGTTCTGAGTGGAGAACCTGACTATGAAGAGAATCACAGTTGCTCTGCTTGCGGGCGCAGCCATCCTCGGCGCCCAAGCCAATGCGGCGCCGAAGACGAAAATCCCGCGTGAGCCAGCGACCGTCGCTGAAGTCTGCAGCCAGTGCCATGGCGACCGGGGCATCTCCCTAGCACCATTATTTCCCAACCTTGCTGCACAGAATAAAGATTATCTTGTCCAGCAGTTGCAAAGTTTCCGTGACCGCAAGCGCGATGATCCACACGCGCAGGCCTATATGTGGGGCATGGCTAATCAGCTGACGGACAGCGTCATCGACAGGGTGGCAAGTTACTTCTCCGCACTGCCGCCACCTCCTCCGAACACCGCTCAGGACCCCAAGGAAGTTGCTGCCGGCAAGGAGATCTTCGAAAAGGGGATTGCCTCAGAACAAGTCCCTGCCTGCCAGCTCTGTCACGGTCCGACTGGAGCCGGTAGCGCGACGATCCCGCGTCTTGCTGGACAGCATCGCGAATATCTGGCGACCCAGATTCTCGCGTTCCGCGACAACGAGCGACAGAACATGATCATGCATGGCAATGTCGCGCACATGACGGACCAGCAGGTACGTGACATTTCTGCCTATCTGGCTTCATTGTGAGGCCTGGATAGGGTTAAACGCGACGCGACAGGAGGCAGGAAGGCGAACTTGATCTTGGTGGCTCACAGGGCGCATTTGCGTCAGGGCTTTGAGATCCCGTCTTTCTCCTCCGTCCGTTCAGCCAAGCGCGCAGCACAGTTGCATCCGGTGACACGAGAGTGCCGGATTTGGGGATCAAAGATCCCGCGTGTCCGCGATGCTTACGAATCTTGTTCCATAACTTTCATCATCTGCGCCGCCACGTCTGGCGTGTCCGACAGCGCGGGGACATGGCGAACCACGCCTTAGTGCTGGCCTGACGCGCAGCACACCAGGAATTTCCTCACGTCACTTACCAATTGCGAGGCAATTCATGCGGTAGGAAGCAGCTGAACCAAACCCGGCCTAATCAGCGTGTCCGGGAAGAAGTACTTCGCGTTGGCCCTTGTGGTTGGGCTTTGAGATCACGCCCTCCTCCTCCATCCGCTCGATCAGCCGCGCCGCGCGGTTGTAGCCGATGGTGAGGCGCCGCTGAATATAGGATGTAGATACCTTGCGGTCGCGCGCAACGATGGCAAGCGCCTTGTCATACAGTTCGTCTCCGGCGTCACCATTGCCGCCGCCAAACACGCCATAAGGATCGTCGCCAGTATCGCCGTCCGGCTCCTCGGTAACGGCATCAAGATAGTTTGGTGTGCCCTGAGACTTGAGGAAGCGCACGACATCTTCAACCTCATGGTCGGAGACGAATGGACCATGCACGCGGCGGATGCGTCCTCCAGCCATCATGTAGAGCATGTCGCCTTGGCCAAGCAGCTGCTCGGCTCCCTGCTCGCCAAGGATGGTGCGGCTGTCGATTTTGCTCGTAACCTGAAATGAAATTCGGGTCGGGAAATTGGCCTTGATCGTTCCGGTAATAACATCGACCGAGGGCCGCTGCGTGGCTGCGATCAGATGCAGTCCAGCAGCGCGTGCCATTTGTGCGAGCCGCTGCACGGCACCCTCGATCTCCTTGCCGCTGACCATCATGAGATCTGCCATCTCATCAACGACGATCACGATGTAGGGCATGGGCTCAAGTTCGAGAATTTCGTCCTCGTAAACCGGCTTTCCGGTTTCCCGGTCGAAGCCGGTCTGCACCGTACGTTTGAGGACTTCTCCCTTGTCTTTGGCCTTGCGCACCCGATCGTTAAAGGCCTCAATGCCCCGCACACCCAGCTTGGACATCTTGCGATAACGTTCTTCCATCTCGCGCACTGCCCATTTGAGCGCGACCACCGCTTTTTTGGGATCGGTGACTACGGGTGACAGAAGATGCGGAATGCCTTCATAGACCGACAATTCCAGCATTTTGGGATCGATCATGATTAGTCGGCACAGCTCCGGCGGCATGCGGTAGAGCAGCGAGAGGATCATGGTGTTGATTGCGACTGATTTTCCCGAACCGGTAGTGCCTGCAATCAGAAGGTGGGGCATTTTGGCAAGATCGGCCATGACAGGTTCGCCACCTATGGTCTTGCCAAGCGCCAGGACCAAAGGTGCTCGAGCCTTTTCATATTCCGCGGCCGACAGCAGCTCGCGCAAAAACACTGTCTCACGGTCCTGGTTGGGAAGCTCAATGCCGATCACGTTGCGCCCTGGAATGCCGGCGATACGCGCTGCGACCGCGCTCATGGAACGGGCGACGTCGTCGGAAAGGCTGATAACGCGCGAGGACTTCACCCCGGCAGCAGGCTCGAATTCATAGAGCGTGACAACAGGGCCTGGACGTACCGCTACGATGCGTCCGCGCACCCCGAAATCCCCCAATACAGCTTCGAGCATACGGGCATTTTCTTCTAGGGCCTCGTCGGAGAGCATACGGTGATCGGCATGCTGCACTGGCTCGGCGAGAAGGCCGAGAGGAGGCATCTGGTATTCACCGGCGGACAATGCGAGTGCTGGCTGACGGGTTGGCTTCTGCTTTTCGCGGCGAGCGGCATCGCGCTTGATGCGATTTTCGCGGCGCTCAGCAAGTCTGCCGGCGGCGATCGGCTCGGGACGAAGATCCAGGCCGAGATCCTCTGTGTCCTCGTTCTCTTCCTCCCCGTCGTCAGCCGACCATCCATCGGCGGCATCTTGCGCTGCCGGGCTCTCATTCGTGTCAGTGCCGAAACCCGGAAGCTTCAGTTTGGGTAGTCGCGAGGGGCTCAGACGCGTTACCAGCCAGAATACGCCGACGGCCAGCTCCGAGGTGCCACGCAGCAGCGTCCTGAAGCGCAAGCCTGTAGCAACGAAGCTCAAGGGCAGGCCTATGAGCAAAAGCAGCAATGGCAGTGCGATGCTGACCCAGGGCTGATGATAGACCGCACCGACATGACCGGCGAGACCGGCCGCGGCAATGCCAATCAGTCCACCGGCTCCGGCGGGAAGTGCTTGGGGCGCCGGCAGGATTCCCAGTCCGGCGGCAATCAGTGTCGCCCCAATGGGCCACGACAGCGCGCGCCAGGTTGCTTCGGGGGGCGGCTTGCCGGCCAGGGCCTTCACGCCCCACACCGCCGGCGGCGTCAAAAGGGCAAGTGCGGCGATGCCGAACGTCTGCAGCATCAGGTCAGCGGCCACGGCACCGAAGCTGCCTAGCAGATTGGTAGGCGCAGCTCCGGTGGCATTGTCGAGGCTGGCATCAGCTGAATTATAGGTAACAAGGGCCAGAAGCGCCGCGCTCGTGCCGGCAAACAGCAGCAGGCCGGTCAGACGCATGGTGAGAGACCGCAGGAACCGTGCCATCGCCAGCCTGGCTTCGGCCAGCTGGTCCGCGAGGGCATTCTTGCGCGATCGCGGTTGATAGACGCCAAGGCTGCGACGGGCTGGCATGCTCACGCTCCCGGGGTGAAAAGAAGTTCACCCAGTTGTTCAATTGCTGCCTTAATGGTTGACAAATCACTAACGAGCGCAACGCGGATGTAAGGAATGCCTGGATTGGAGGAGGGGTCGGTGGCCACCGCCGGCCGGCCCATATAGGCGCCAGGGACCACCCGTATGCCAGCCTCCCGCCACAGCTTGACGGTTGCCGCCTCGCCATCACCCGTCTTGAGCCACAGAAAGAACCCGGCGTCGGGGATGCGCGCGCGATTGCCAAGAATACGCCGCGCCGCAGCGAATCGCTCCGCATAAAGCGCCCGATTCTCGGCAACGTGAGCCTCATCGCTCCAGGCAGCGGCACTGGCCAACTGCAAGGGTATGGGAACCTGAGGACCTGCATAGTTCCGCCAGGCCGTGAAGGCCGCAATCAGCGTCGCGTCTCCGGCGACGATACCCGAACGCAGTCCCGGAAGAGCGGAACGCTTGGATAAGGAGTGAAAAGTAAGCAGGCGCGCGAAACTTCCGCTCAAGAGATGACGAACCGCGAGCGCGCCCTGGGGGCGGGCGCCCCAATAGATGTCCGCATAACACTCATCCGCGAAAATCGCGAAGTCGTAGCGGTCAGCCAGGGCGAACAGCTTCTGCCAATACAGGTGGTTCGCGACCGCTCCCTCCGGATTGGACGGCGAGCAGATGTAGCAGCCAACCGTGCGGCGCAAAACTGATTCGGGCAGCTGATCGAACGCAGGCAGAAACCCGGTCTGTTCGTCTGCGGTCACAAATATGGGTTCTGCGCCGGCAGCGAGGATCGCGGCGGCGTAAGCCTGGTAAAACGGATTGGGCAACAGGATCGCCGGTCGAGCCCCATTCTTGCTCTCAGGGGTGACGATGAAGGGTACGAGAAACAGACCCTCGCGGGTACCGTTCAAGGGCAGCAGATGCTGCACGCCGATGGCCCCCGGGGGTAGCTCGAAGCGTCGCTGCAGCCAGCCAAGCGCAGCTTCCCGCCATTCGTCGGTACCCTGGATAGGGGGGTACTCGCCAAAGCGATGCGCGTTCTGGGAGATGATCTCGCGCACAAAATCCGGAACCTGCCCTCTGGGATCGCCGACCGAAAGGTTGATTGGCTCGGCCCCGGGCGCGATCGGCTTGAGCAAATCGGCAAGCCGGGCGAACGGGGATGATGGCAGGAGAGAGAGTCGACCGGGGAAGAGGGGCTTGTTCATGCAGGACGTAGATCTGGTTCGCAGTACACATTACCGCGCGCCGGACTCGCCCGTCCAATGCCCATCGCAGTTTGGCCGCCCGCGTGCGGCAGGTGGGGGTAACCTGCCGCACGGCAAGGCGGCCGCTTTGCCGATTTACTGCGGCAAATAGTGGACTTCTCGGACCTCGGGCGCGTGATGCGTGGCCGCGGGCCCCAGGGGGATCAGATGCCCGTCGCCATTGCGGGGCAGGAACGCCGTCGCCGACATGCCTTCCTTTTTGCCACAGTCGCCCGCCATGTGTTCGACGACATGAGGTGCGGCATTGCCGATCCGGGATACCTCGACCGATTGCATGCACAGGCCGGGCCCTGCAGAGGCCCGTTCGATCATCGGCCATCCGCCAGGCCCCATGGGATGCAGGAGCGCTGCATTATAAAAGGGGCCCATGGCAAGCATGGGGGAGGACAGCATGTCCGCCTGCTGCATCAGGACATCCATTTCACGGTTCATGGCGGCTGATATGCGGGCGACATTGGCAAATGGCCATGCCGGAGCGACCGCAGCCGCCATCTGCGGCGTGTGCACGAAGTGCACAACTGGGGCGATATCGCCGCTATAGGAGATCCGTGCGATGCTCCCGTCTGGAGCTGCGACCGTAAGCGTGTGCATGGGCGGGGCAGGATCGGTGGAACGGACCGCCGCCATGCCAGCCGATGTTGCCAGGGCTACGGCTGCAATGGTTGCCAGAAGCGTAGTTTTTGCGATTCTCATGGGCACCTCCATCGACAGTACCGAGGTCCTGAGAATATAGCGGCTCTTCAAGGACTTGCATGAAATGGTGCTAACTCTGAGCTGAAATCTCGGTAAGCTCGACCAAAAGAAAAGGCGCCCCAGGGCTGGGGCGCCTTTTGCGCTGCGCAAGGAACAGCGGCTAGCCGTGAACGATCTCACCATGGAGGTTGATGTCGAGACCCTCGATTTCGACCTCGCGGCTGACGCGCAGTCCGATGGTGACGTCAATCAGCTTGAGGATGATGAAGGTCACGATCGCACAATAGATGAAGGTCGCCGCAACATCGTAAAACTGTACCAGCATCTGGTGTGCATTGCCGTCAAAGAGCCAGCCACTGCCACTTGCATTGATGGCGTGTTTGGCTAGGGCTCCGGTCAGGATTGCACCCAGCGCACCGCCGACGCCATGCACGCCCCAGGCGTCCAGGGCGTCGTCGTAACCGAGCCACTTCTTCATGTGAACGGCAGACAGGTAACAGACGAAGCCGGCAAGGGCGCCGATAATCAAAGCTCCCTGCGCATCGACAAAACCCGAAGCAGGGGTGATGGCAACGAGGCCCGCCACGGCACCGGAGATCATGCCAAGGACTGAAGGCTTCTTGAGGACAACCCATTCGCATGCAGTCCAGGCCAGGGCTGCGGCTGCTGTGGCAATCTGGGTCGCCGCGGCGGCCATCCCGGCATTGGCATTGGCCGCCACCGCGGAGCCTGCGTTAAAGCCGAACCAGCCTACCCACAGCAAAGAGGCACCGATCACGCTCAACACCAGATTGTGTGGGGCCATGTTTTCTGTGCCATAGCCAACACGGCGGCCCAGTACCAGACAGGTCACGAGCGCTGCGGTGCCGGCATTCAGATGGACGACCGTGCCACCGGCATAGTCGAGAGCCCCCATGCTACCCAACCAGCCGCCGCCCCACACCCAATGGGCAATCGGGCAATAGACAAATATGAGCCACAGGGACATGAACCACATGAAAGCGGAAAACTTCATGCGGTCCGCGAGAGCGCCTGCGATAAGAGCTGGAGTTATGATCGCAAACGTCATCTGGAAGAACATGTAAACCGATTCCGGGATTGTCGGCGCCAGAGGGCTTACGGAGTTCAAGGCCAACTTGCCAAGAAGAAGTTCATTGACGCCGCCGATGAGCTGATTGAGACCGGCATGTGCATTTGGCGTAAAGGCCAGGGAATAGCCGATTACCATCCAAAGAACGGTGATGATGCAGGTCGCACCGAAACTTTGCGCCAATGTAGCCAGTACGTTCTTCCTGCGCACCATGCCGCCATAAAAAAGGGCAAGCCCCGGTATCGTCATCATCAGCACCAGGGCGCTCGACGTCAGCATCCAGGCTGTGTCACCGCTGTCGAATTTAGGGGTTGCAGCCAAAGCAGGTGTGATGGTGCTCATCACAACCCCTGCTGCCACCGCCAGCCATCTACAGGCTCTCTTCCATGTGGTCATTATGTCCTCGCTAAGATTGCACGATTGGGATGAATGAGCGCGATCAGAGCGCGTCTCGATCGGTCTCGCCGGTGCGGATACGCACCGTATGCTCGATGCCAGTGACGAAGATCTTGCCGTCACCAATCTGTCCGGTGCGCGCGGCCACGGTCATCGCCTCGACCACGCTTTGAGCGAGGTCTTCCGTCACCGCCACCTCGATCTTGACCTTGGGAAGAAAATTGATCGCGTATTCCGCGCCGCGATAAATTTCGCGATGGCCCTTTTGCCGACCAAAACCCTTCACCTCGGTCACGGTCATGCCTTCGATGCCCAGGGCCGTAAGTTTTTCGCGTACTGCATCAAGCTTGAAAGGCTTGATGATTGCCGTGATGAGCTTCATGCCAGGTTCCCTTTTGACCTGACATCATTGTGTGCGGGGCCAACCGGGCGCCAAGATCTGCGGGAACGCTGAGGGAGTAGAAAATGCCCTGCTCACTCACGAATATGGATAATTGTTGTCCACAGGTCGGGAAGCACTGCCCAAAAACTGGGCAATGGCTGGATTTTGCGCAGCGCTTGGGCGATATCGCCACTGGTCTTCCCCGACCGAGCGGGTAAGGTGCCGGCATGAACAAGCTCTACCAGTATGACGTGGTGATCGGCGGCGGAGGGATGGCCGGCCTGTGCCTGGGTGTTGCGCTTGCGCATGGCGGCCTGAGGATTGCTGTCGTCGAGCCTGTCGCGCGGGCGGCAAGTCTGGATGCCGGTTTTGATGGCCGCGTGACCGCTTTGTCCTACGCTTCGGTGCGTATGCTGCGGGCACTTTCGATCTGGCCACATCTGCAAGACGAAGCCCAGCCGATCCTTGATATTCTGGTAACCGACGCCCCAGCAGGGCGCCCGCCCTCTCCTTTATCCTTGCACTTTGACGCCGACGAGATCGGCGAACCCATGGGCTATATCGTCGAGAACCGTCATCTGCGCAGAGCCCTGTTTGCGGCCCTGGATGCGACGACCGGGCTTGAACTGCTGTCACCCTTGGCCGTGGAGCGGGCCACCTCCGCCCCCGAGCATGTCGATGTCCAGCTTTCAGATGGCAGCTCCCTATCCACCCGCCTTCTGGTTGCAGCGGATGGACGGACCTCGCGCCTGCGCGAAGAGTTCGGGATCGGCATCATCGGCTGGTCCTATCCCCAGTGCGGAATTGTCGCGACGGTAACCCATGAGCTTCCCCATAACGGAACGGCTTACGAACATTTTTTACCTGCCGGGCCTTTTGCCATTCTGCCTCTGACCGGCAATCGCAGTTCACTTGTATGGACGGAACGGGCTGATCTGGCACCGCTTTACATGAGCCTTGCTGCCGATGAGTTCGATGCGGAAGTAGCGCGTCGCTTTGGGGCGCATCTTGGCGCCACTTCGGTCAGTGGGCCACGTTGGTCCTATCCGCTCAAATTCCATCTGGCGCGTTCATATGTGAAACCCCGCTTTGCCTTGATTGGCGATGCCGCCCACGGCATCCATCCTATTGCCGGTCAGGGGTTTAATCTCGGGCTTAAGGATATCGCAGCGCTTGCGGAGTGTGTACTCGATGCCGCCCGGCTCGGGCTCGATTTTGGACGCATCGACACTCTGCGTCGCTATGAGCGCTGGCGCCGCTTCGAGTCCACTCTCATGGGATTTTCCATGGATGCGTTCAACCGTATCTTCTCCAATGACATACCGCCTTTGCGTCTGAGCCGGGACCTTGGCATGGGCCTGGTCGATCAGATTGGGCCGTTGCGCCGGTTCTTGATGCGCAATGCAGGCGGTGCGGTTGGAAAACTTCCGCGATTGATGCGTGGTGAAGCGGCCTGAGCCCCTTGCCGCAGCATCGCCACTAGTTTCTGAGTTTTTCCTCGTCGCGGACGTAAAGAGCACGTGGCAGTTCGCGGTAATATTCCATTGTAATCGCGCGGATCTTCTCGGCGCGGGCGCGTTCGGCCTCAGACCGCAGGATGAATTGTTCGCCAAGGAAGAGAAAACGCGTCACACCGGTTCCCAGCCGCTCGTCGTGAACCCGGATCTCGCTGATGGCTTCGACCTGGTCTTCGGCGATTGCCAAGGCATGGCGGAAATGGGCTACCGGATCATCGCTCTCGCGCTCCTGCTGCGCAATGCGAACGCGATTTTCATGATCGAAACGCCTGAGCCTGTCGATGATCGGGGCGCGGAAGCGGTAAAGCACGATGGCCGCAACAATGATGCAGAAAGTCGTGACCAGATCCTCGATCATGGTCGCATTCTCCTAGCCGACACTCTCGGCAAATGGACGAGGGTTGTAAGCGTCACTTTGCATTTCAACCAATCTGGAGGCGGTTCGGCGGAAGGCATCCGCGCCGTCGCCTTCCGGGTAGAGGCTGTCTGCAGGTGCGGCCGCAGAGCAGACGAGGCGCACCTTCTCATCGTAAAATGT
This sequence comes from Rhizomicrobium sp., assembly GCA_049964915.1. Classification (GTDB taxonomy): domain Bacteria; phylum Pseudomonadota; class Alphaproteobacteria; order Micropepsales; family Micropepsaceae; genus Rhizomicrobium. The sequence continues at coordinate 8,991 of JBMFWV010000007.1, read as the reverse complement.
GTCAATCAGAAGAACGAAACGTCGTGCCTGATTGCGCATTACCGGGCCCATAACCGGAATATCGTCAAGTAAAACGGTGTGGAAATCACGGGCAATTGCCAGATAATCATTCGCGGCAAGAGGTGCATTGCACAGGTCATCAAAATGAAATCGGGCCACGCCGTCACTGGCGGCCGGCACCCGTATGGTGCGCCCCAGCACCGAAAGCTGCCCAGGCAAGCAGGCTGCACCGCCAGTCAGCCGCTGCCATGCCAGATCCATTTTCCTCCTGGCCAGAGGACCGAGCGGATAGATATAGAGATCATCATCACCGGATTGGCGGCGGCGATAATCCTCCTTGCCGTTCAGTTCGACGATGTCGAGCGTCTGCTCTATCAAGGCGATGAAAGGCTGGAAGAGCTGGCGATTGAGGCCACCTTCATAAAGCCGAACCGGAGACGTATTGGAGGTCGCCACCACTACAACACCAAGCGCGAACAGCTGTTCAAACAGCCGGCCCAGGATCATGGCATCAGCGACATCTGTAACCTGAAACTCATCGAAGCACAGAACTGTTGTGCGCGCTGCAAGCAGGCCGGCTACAGGAGGGATTGGATCCTTGGTTCCTTCTTTTTGCCGCTCGGCATGGATCAAGCCATGCACCTCGCCCATAAACGCGTTGAAGTGGACGCGCCTTTTCTTGGGGAGTGGGACGGTACTGAAAAACAGGTCCATGAGCATGGATTTGCCACGCCCGACATCGCCCCAGATGTAAAGGCCGCGCGGTGGTGGCTCGGCACGGGTGAAGAACCCCCGCCGCCCCGGCCGATAGCGTGCCAGCTGGCGCGCCAGCTGGGCTAGCTGCTCGGCGGCCCGCTCCTGTAACGGATCGCGTGCAAGCTCGCCGGTGAGGACCCGTGCGCGGTAAGTTTCGATCAGATCCGTCATCCAGCTCGCCGCGGCATCAGCGCCCAGTAATCAAAGTCCAGTACAACTTCAGGCGCGTAGGTGCCGTCTGAACGTTGGTAGGGGAAGGTGCGGCATGGCACGTTTTTGGTCGCAATCAGGCGCAAGCGAAGCGCGGCGCAATCACTGCGTCCGGCGATGGCGGCCTTGTCGAGGACCTGACTCCAGCAGTAGAGCGTGTCGCCGGCAAATACCCCGGAAACGTGCTGTCCACTGTTGACAGCCAGCAGGCAGAAGGCATTCGCCAGACCGTTAAAAGACATTGCGCGACCGATGCTGATGGTGTGGCCGCCATACGCCAAACGTCTCCCGACATGACCCTGGCCTTGCGCATACTGATCAAAATGTACGCGCGCGGTGTTCTGATAAAGCCGTGTGGCGATCATGTGCTCGGCTTCTTCCACGGTCATACCGTCGACATGATCAATCTTGTCACCTTGCTTGTAATCATCCCAGCAAAGTTCAGAGCCGGAATCGCGGGGCTCAAACTTGGAGAAATCAACGCCCTCCGGTGCCTTCAGCGCATCGGCCAAAACAGCACCCTGTAGCTGCGGGATCACCGCTTCGCGTGCGCAGGGCTTGTCGGGATCATGCTTGTTGACCATGACCCAACGCACATAGCTGAGTACCTCATCGCCATGATCATCGATCCCGGTCGTTCTGACCCACACTATGCCGGTCTTGCCGTTGGAGTTCTCCTTCAATCCCAAAACGCGCGAATGTGCCCGCAGCGTGGTGCCTGCAAAAACAGGCTTGAGAAAGCGGCCTTCCGCATAGCCGAGGTTGGCGACCGCGTTACGGGAGATATCGGGAACAGACTTGCCAAAGATCGTGTGGAACACGAGCAGATCATCGAGGGGAGCCTGCGGGTAGCCAAGGGCGCGGGCGCAACTATCCGCCTGAAGGGCAAAGCGCGAGCCGTACAGTGCCATGTAAAGGGCGGCATCACCCAGATTAAGCGTGCGTGGTGTTGGATGTACGATGTCTTCTCCGATGGAAAAGTCCTCGAAATAGCGACCCCGATCCGTTTGCATGTCATTCCCCCTTGCGTGCAGCGATGGCGTCAGCAAGCGCCACGGTCTGGCGCGCGATGTCGGCATGCAGACGTTCGACCATACGACCGTCCAGAGCGATAGCTCCCTTGCCCAGGTTTTCCGGCGCGTCGAAGGCCGCGATGATCTTGCGCGCGGCGGCGACCTCGGCGGCGTCCGGAGCGAATATCTGATTACACGGATCAATCTGGCTCGGGTGGATCAAGGTCTTGCCATCGAAACCGAAGGCTTGCCCCTGGCGGCAGGCGCCCTCGAAGCCTGGGAGGTTGCTGATATCGTTATAGACCCCGTCGAGGACAGCCAGGTGATAGGCGCGTGCCGCTGCGACCGCGAGGGTGAGTGCGGCTGCAATGCCGGCCCGGTCCTCGGTGTGCCGGCCGTGCAGTTCTTTGACGAGGTCGTTGGTGCCCATCACGAAGCAGCTCAGGCGACCACCCGCAGCGGCAAGCGATTCTAGTCGCAGTATGGCTTGCGGGGTCTCGATCATGGCCCACAGACGACAATTGCTGTCCCCAAGGCGAGCCTCCAAAGCGGCAAGTTCGGCGGTGGCACTGATCTTCGGGACCAGGATGGCATCTGGCGCAGCCGCTTTGGCCGCCGCGAGGTCAGCGGCACCCCAGGGGGTTGAAAGCGCATTGATGCGAATGATGACCTCGCGCTTGCCGAAGCCTTTCTGGCGGACCATGTCCGTGACCTGAACGCGGGCCAGCTCCTTTTGATCAGGTGCGACCGCGTCTTCAAGATCCAGGATCACTGCATCGCATGGCAGTGTCTGGGCTTTCTGCATCGCCCGCAGGTTGGAACCGGGCATATAGAGGACCGAGCGGCGCGGCGTTATGGGCTTGAGCATGAGAGGCTCCGGGACAGCATATGCGACACCTAGCGCATGGCTCCCGCTTCGCCAAGTTTGGCGCTAGCATCAGCTCATGAACATTCTCTCGATACAGTCTGAAGTCGTGTACGGCCACGTCGGTCAGGGAGCTGCCAGACCTGCGCTGCAATATCTCGGCCACGAAGTGTGGGCCATTCCGAGCGTGAACCTGTCCGGCCATGCCGGGCGCAAGACCGTCACCGGCGAACCGGTTAGCGCGGAGCTCATGGGCCGATTGCTGGATGGTATGGCCAGGTCCGGCTGGCTTGAGCACTGCGACGCCGTACTGTCCGGTTATCTTGGCTCCGCCGAGCAGGCGGCGGTGGTGGCCGCAGCGGTGAGGGCTGTGCGCAAGGCCAATCCACACGCTCTGTACTGCCTTGACCCGGTATTTGGCGACGAGGGCCGGGCCTATGCCAAACATGGGGTTGCCGAGGCGATGGCGTCCCAGCTGCTGCCCCTGGCCGACATCGTTACCCCCAATGCCTTTGAACTGGCGAGCCTTGCCTCTATGCCGGTGCGGGATTCTGATGAGGCGCGCGTTGCCGCCCGCAGGCTTGGCCGCCCCTTGGTGTTGGCCACCTCGGTCCCGGATGGCCCCCGAATCGGGACGCTGGCAGTGACAGCAGACCAGATCGCCTATGCTACGACACCGCGCCTCGATGGGGTTCCGCATGGCGCAGGAGACCTCCTCGCAGCCCTGTTCCTGGCGCAGCGCCTTCAGGGTGCAGAACTGGCGGCTGCCCTGGTTGGGTCGGTGGGGCCGGTTTATGGGCTTTTGCGCCAAAGCCTGAGCGAAGGGGCCGATGAAATGCCCCTGGTCACAGCCCGCAACCTGCTGAACGGACCGGTGTCGGCTGATCTCGAGGTTACGGGGTTTTAGCCCCCTGCGGCGAAGTGTCGGAATTGTTTACTTGAGGGATTGGTGCGGGCTAGCATACATGGGGTAGTAGGGAATCCATCGCAAGGATTGCGGCAGTGAGCGATCATTCGGTATCAGCGGGCGAGATCAAGCGGCGAGACTTTCTTTACGTCGCTACGGGCGCTTTCGCTGCGGTAGGCGGGGCCATCGCCCTTTGGCCGTTTATCCAGCAAATGGAACCCAGCAGCGACGTTCTGGCTGCTGGCGGACCTCTGGCAGTCGACGTTTCCAAGATCGACCCGGGCCAGCAGATCCTGGTCATGTGGCGGTCCAAGCCAATTTTTGTGGTCAACCGCACGGCACCGATGCTGGCAACGCTGAAGGAACCCGCTCTGCTGGCCAAGCTGAGCGACCCTAATTCCAAGGCCAAGCAGCAGCCGGCCTATGCGGAGAACTGGTCGCGCTCGCTCAAACCCGAGTATCTCGTGCTCGTGGCGATCTGCACCCATCTGGGCTGTATCCCTGGCTTTAAGCCGAACAAGGGCCAGGTTGATGCGTCCTGGCAGGGGGGGTATCTCTGCCCCTGCCATGGCTCGCGCTATGACTTGGCCGGGCGTGTGCACATCGCTCAGCCAGCCCCGCTCAACCTTCCGGTTCCGCCCTATCACTTCACCGATGCAAAGACCCTTGTCATCGGAGAGAACCCCAAGGGCTCGGCGTACTCACTGTCTGAAGTCGAGACGCTCTGAGCCAGCGAAGGACGCCGGGCGGCGTTAGGCTGCCCGGCGCAACAGCTTGCGATTGATCAGGCATTCTGCAATCTGCACCGCATTGGTCGCCGCACCTTTGCGCAGATTGTCGGCGACCACCCACAGTGCGAGGCCATGCTCGACTGTCGGGTCCTTGCGGATGCGGCTGACATAGACTGCGTCCTCTCCCGCACAGTCGATTGGCGTCGCGTAGCCGCCATCTTCACGCTTGTCGACAAGCAGTATGCCAGGGGCTTCACGCAACAGACTGCGGGCTTTGGCCGCAGTAATGGGCCGCTCGAATTCGATATGCACGGCTTCGCTGTGGCCAATAAAGACTGGTACGCGCACGACGGTGCAGGTGGTCTGAATGTCCGGATCGAGGATTTTCTGCACCTCGACCATCATCTTCCATTCCTCGGTGGTGTAACCGGAGTCGAGGAAACTGCCACCTTGGGGGATGACGTTAAATGCGATCCTTTTGGGGTAGATCTTGGGCTCCATCGGATCGGCAACGAACACGGCACGGGTTTGCGTAAAAAGCTCGTCCATCGCAGCCTTGCCGGTGCCTGATACCGATTGATAGGTCGCCACCACCAATCGTTTGATCTTGGCTTCGTCGTGCAAGGGCTTGAGCGCCACAACGAGTTGGGCGGTCGAGCAATTGGGATTGGCTATAATACCCTTGGGAAAGCCCTGTTTCAGCACCTCAACGTTGACCTCGGGAACGATCAGCGGCACCTGCCGGTCCATACGCCACTGCGAGGAATTGTCGATGACGATCGCGCCTGCCGCGGCGATTTTGGGGGACCATTCCTTGGATACGGCGCCGCCCGCGCTCATCAATACGATGTCCGTACCCTTGAAATCATAATAGTCGAGGGCTTTGACCTTGAGCGTCCGATCGCCAAACGAGACATCGATGCCGACCGACCGTGTTGAGGCCAGCGCGACCACTTCGGAGGCGGGGAACGCGCGCTCGGCAAGCACATTCAGCATCTCGCGTCCGACATTGCCGGTGGCACCGACGACGGCGACCTTATAGGACATGGCCATTTCCTTCAGTTGTGGCGAGGCGCGCCACGTGGCGCACTCTTGCCGTGCTTTACGGCATTGTCGGGTTGCGGAAAAGAGCCGGCCTCTGCCTCTGGTGGTCAAACATCTCCGAACGCAGCAACGAAGCGTCGCTTTTCCCCTATGCAACAGCTGGCCGGGCTCGGCCCGGTGCACGGGGCGTTCAGATGATGCCCTGACTATGCAAGGCACGGATCTGGTCTGCATCGAGACTTAGTTCCCCGCGCAGAACCTCAAAGGTGTGCTCGCCGAGGAGGGGTGGGGCTCGGCGATAGCTGGGCGGAGATTTGGCGAGCCTGAGTGGGCTTGCCACCAGGGAAATCGGGCCGGCCGCGCTATGGCTCATGGTTATGCGATGGCCACGGGCCAGCGATTGAGGATCCGCGAAGAGCTGATCGAGTCTATTGATCGGCCCGCAGGGAACATTGGCCGCCTCCAACAGGCTGATCCACTGCGCTGTCGTACGGCCCGCCAGCACGGGTTGCAGGCAATCGATCAGCGCCTTGCGGTGTTCCACCCGCCTCGGATTGTCGACAAAGCGCGGATCGTTGGCGAGATCTGCAAGTCCGGCAGCGGCGCAGAATCTGCGAAACTGGCCGTCATTGGGGATGGCGAGGATCATGTGGCCATCGGCGGTCGCAAATACCTGATAGGGCACGATATTGGGATGGCTGTTGCCTTGCCGTCCGGGTGGCTCGCCGCTGACGAGGTAGTTCATCGCCTGGTTGGCGAGGGCGGCGGTCTGGCAGTCGAACAAGGCCATATCGATCCACTGGCCCTCGCCGGTGCGCGCCTGGTGGATCAAAGCCGCCTGAATGGCAATCGTGGAGTAAAGACCGGTAAAAAGGTCGGACACCGCAACGCCCACCCGCATGGGTTCGCCGCCAGGTGTGCCATCGGCCTGGCCTGTGATTGACATCAGTCCTGCCATGCCCTGGATCAGGTAATCATAGCCGGACTTGTCCTTATAAGGGCCATCCTGACCAAACCCGGTCAGCGAACAATAGACCAGTGCCGGATTTTCGGCCGAGAGGCTTGCATAGTCGAGGCCGTACCTGGCCAACGTGCCGGTCTTGAAGTTCTCGATCACGACGTGGCTGCGCCGGGCCAGTCTTCGGATGAGGGCGGCGCCCTCAGGGTGGGCGAAGTCGATGGTTACCGAACGTTTGTTGCGGTTGGCAGACAGAAAGTAGGCAGCATCTCCGCGTCCGTCCTCGGTCGAAAGAAATGGTGGGCCGTATCGGCGGGTCTCATCACCCTCCACCGGCTTTTCGATCTTGATCACGTCGGCGCCAAGATCGCCAAGGATTTGGGCAGCGAACGGTCCCGCCAGTACGCGGCTGAGATCGAGCACTTTAATGTGTGACAGGGCGCCCATCAGATTTCCGTCCTAACTTCCCAGAGTTCCGGGTAAAAGCGCAGCTCCAGGGCCTTTTGCAGATAGGCAACGCCCGATGTCCCCCCCGTCCCGACTCTGGCGCCGATGATGCGCTCAACCGTCTTCATGTGACTGAAGCGCCAGAGATGAAAGCGGTATTCAAGATCGACAAGCTTCTCTGCCAACTCATAAAGATCCCAATGAGTCTGCGCATCACGATAAACTTGGCGCCAGGCATCGGTCACCAGTGGGTGGGGGACATAAGGCGCGCTGAAGTCGCGCTCGAGCCTGTCGGCTGGAATGACAAAACCCCGACGGGCCAGAAGCCTCAACGTCTCATCATAGATGCTGGGACTTTTCAGCGCGCTTTGCACCAAGGCTGCAGTGGCGGCATCGGCGCTGAAGACTTCCGCCATTTTCGCATTCTTGTTGCCAAGGTAAAACTCCAGCATCCGGTACTGGAATGACTGAAAGCCGCTGGCTTTGCCAAGGGCGCTGCGAAAGCTCGCATAGTCGAAGGGCGTCATGGTGGAAAGTACTTCCCAGCTCTGGATGAGCTGGGCCTGGACGCGTCCGATGCGCGCCATCATTTTGAAGGCCGGACCCAGATCATCATCACAGATGCAACGGATCGCTCCGGAAAGCTCGTGCAAGCATAGCTTGATCCAAAGCTCGCTGGACTGATGGATGATGACGAACAGCATCTCATCATGTGCGCCTGACAACGGATGCTGACAGTCCAGCAGCTGTGACAAATATAGGTAATCACCATAGGACATCGCATCGCGAAGGTCCCAGTGAACCGCTTCGTCACTCAGATCAACGGCATGGCCTTTGGCCGGTGTCATGGTCATGATGGGACTCTTTTGTTAAGACCCAGGCCGAAATTTGGCGATCCACCCATTTCGGAGAATAGCCAGCTGCACCGGGACAGTGCTATCGTCAGCCTGTAGCGATACTGAGTGATGGTTTCAATGGTGCGGAGATTGGGAGCAGGCATGCTCGCTGTCGTCGTCTCAATAGGCATGGGTCCGGCAGCGTGGGCGCGTCAGATGCCAGGGAAATGTGCACGACCCTCCGAAGAATTATCGGTCAAGGTTGCTGCGGTGCAGCAGCGGCTGATGGTGGCGGCACTGACCTGCAATGACATCGCCGACTTCAATAGGTTTCAGCGGGGGTACCTGCAGCGTCTGCGGCAATCGGATCTGCACCTGCAGATGTTCTTCCGTCGCATCTACGGGGCAAGGGGCGAAAGTCGCTATCACAGCTTCAAGACGCGCCTTGCCAACGATGACTCGATGCTCAGCATCCACAACAACCCCGCATACTGCAAAGCCGCCAACCAGGCTTTCGCAGAGATGCAGGTGCAAACCCTCCCGAGCCTCTCCGAGTTTGTGGAATCCCTGCCGATCCATGATCCCGGACCTGTTCCCAGCTGCTCCTCTCAGAGTGCAGCGCGCGAACCCATCCCGAGCATAGTTCCAACGCCCAATCCGTTGCGTATGGCCACACTCGATGGAGCTGGTAGCGGTACGACCACGCAATCCCGACAATAATTTCCTACTGTTTGTGCGAGGCCAAGTGCCGTAGCCGTGTGGTCATGACCGGCCCGTTCATCGCCAAGCGCTAACACGCAAAGAAAAAGGGCGGGCTCAAGAGCCCGCCCTTTTCCGTTCGGCGAGGAGCCGGCAACTTACATGCCGCTACCAGCACCCAGTTCGATGACTGCGCGACGGTTCTGCGGCTCACGCACACCAGGACCGGTCGGAACAAGCGGGTCATCGTAGCTCTTGCCCTCGGTGGTGATGTCGGTGGCGTCCATGCCTTCCTTCACCATCTGAGCCTTGACCGCATCCGCGCGACGCACGGACAGAGCCTGGTTGTAGCTATGTGAACCGACCGTATCGGTGTGACCGGTGATCAGCACTTTGACGATACCATGTTCCTTGGCGGTTTTGACAGCTTCGGTCACAACCGACCGCGCCTCGGTTGTCAGGTTCGACTTATTGAAGTTGAAGAACACAATATAAGTCTTAACCGGCGGTGGCGGCGGAGGCGGC
>JBMFWV010000006.1:0-75504 GCA_049964915.1 Rhizomicrobium sp. | reverse complement strand
CGCCAGGTCCTGGAGCAAGGTCTGGAAGCTGTGCACGGTCGTACCGTCTTCGAGCGTGCGGCTCGCGACCTTGGCCAGCGCCTTGGCGGAGCGCCTGGCGGGAGCGACCGGATCGCGCGTGGCCTTGGCGGCCTGCTCGGTATCGGCGAACATCACGTCGCGCCAGGCCTCGCGCATGTGCCACTCGACGTAGTAGGCCAGCATGCACAGCAGGATGTGCGCGCGGACGCGGTCGGCGGTGCGGTGGTGGATGGGACGCACCTTCAGGTCGACCGTCTTGAGCGACCGGAACGCCCGCTCGACATTGGCCAGCGCCTTGTAGCTGCGCACGCACGCGGGGCCGTCCATGTGCTCGGCAGTCAGCGACGTGCGGATGATATAGATGCCATCGAGTGCAGCCTCGGCACGGATGCTCTCGGCATTGCGCGTCCAGCTTAGCGTACCGTCTTCGATGACGAGATCGAGGTGCTTGGCTACCTTGTACTGGTTGATGACGCGGCCGACGGCCACGCCGATCTTGTCCTGGCCGACGAGCCTGCCGGAGCGCACGCGGTCACGAACCTTCTCCAGGCTGCGCTCGGTACAGGCCAGCAGATCTTCGCGCTTGTGCGCCCGCAGCGTGGCCAGATCCGGGTTGCGGCACGCCACCAGGCGCTCGCCGGGATAGTCCGGCGACGTAATCTCCAGGAGATTGCGCTCATCAAATAGCCCAAGCTGCAACTGTCCCTGCTCAACGAGCCCGCGGATCGATGCACTCCTCAGGGCGGTGATCCAGTCCACGCCGGGGTTCTCGCGCAAATCCTTGATCGCCTTGGAACTGATCATGCCCCGATCGCCGACCATTACCATGTGCTCGATACCAAACTGCGTGCGCAGACGCTCGACCTCGGGCAGGAAGGTCTGGCTGTCGGCCACATTGCCCTCAAAGACCGAGACCGCCACAGGGCAGCCGCGTGCATCGGTGAGTAGCCCGTAATTGACCTGCAGCATGCCCTTCTTGCCGTCACGGCTGTAGCCGAGCTTCGCCAGCGGGCAGGTCAGCCCCTCAAAGTAGCTCGACGACAGGTCGTAGAGCACAAGGCCACCTTCCCTGAGGTGGCGGCCTGCAAGCCTTTTCTGGATCGCGTCCTGGTGTGCGAGCAGCCAGTCCATGGCGTCGTAGAGATCGTTTTCATCGGCATCGGCCACGCCGAAGTCCTGTGCGAGTGTCGTGCTGTGCCACTGGCGGGTCGTGGCCAGTTTGGTGTTAGGGCTCACAATGCGTGCGGCAATCATCGCAAGCACCACATCGCGCTGGCGTGAAGACTTCGACCCCAGCAGGCAGGACATGTCCAGGGCCCGCATGGCCGAAGCGACCGCCAGTACGGCGCCGTGGGGTCGTGATCTGACAACCTCGAAGGCCTGATTGACGGGCACAAAAGTCTCGCCCTGCAAGCTGCGGCGAATGATTTCGATGAGAGGAGGCGGCAGATGGGACAGGTTACCCAGGGTCTCGTTTTTGACCGTGCCGTCCTCGCGATAGCTACGGCGCAAGAGATGCGTCAGATAGGTGCGCCCCTTGTAGGTGCGCTTTGTGGTGACGACGTGGGCTGCTCCGGTTCGTGCTGGCATGCTTGGCACTATAGGGCAATCCGTGGCGGAAGGCAACATATTTAGTGACTACAATTTCACGCCAGAAAAGGCCGCATCCACGCGGCTTATCACAGCGCAATCAAAGAGTTGCCGGTTTTGAGGTGACTACGGACGGCCCGAACTTCGGATTAATCAGCAGCGCCACCTCGACCACACCTGCTTCGCCAGAGATCTGCGCCGACTTTGGATAGATCACCTGTGCCGGAAACTGGGCATTGACGTGCGCCGGCGTACCGCCACCGCCCGCCTGAGCCGCCAGCACTGGAGTAAACAGCAGCAATGCCGCTGCCATGGCAATTTTGCTCATACCCTGCATCTGGCGCATGTCCTCCTAGCTACCGAGGCGATGATAGACCGGGGGAGCGCCCAGGCAAATGGGCACTGTGCCGGAGGCTGTCGATTTCCCTTCCAGGAATGGTCAATAAAGGCCGCCAGTTCCCTTCCCGACTTTGGCAACCGGCTTCTTCGCCTTGCCCACCACTGCTGCCAGATTGGGCTCGGTACCGGCCTTAAACGCCTCAAGGATACTCCCAGGCGTACCCGGCGGTACCGGCTTGCCGGTATCGTGATCCACAGTCTCAAAATCAATGCCGGGAGGAACCCGGAAGGGGATTGGAGGAACGCCCTGCAGCGCGTCACGCATGAAATCACGGAAGATTGGTGCGGCAACCGTTGCACCTTGCTCGTTATAGCCGAGACTGCGCGGGTTATCGAAACCCACATAGACGCCACAGGTGAGGTCCGGTGAAAAGCCAACAAACCAGGCATCCTTAGCCTGGTTAGAGGTTCCGGTCTTTCCTGCTAACGGCCATTTGAGCACGCTGATTGCGATGCCGGTGCCGCGCTGAACGACGCCTTGAAGCATGTAGACGATCTGATAGGCGGTCTGCGGATCGATCAATTGCTTTCGGGTGTCTGGCAGCAACGGCTCTGACTGGCCATGCCACGGCGCATTGCAGCCCGGACACGGTCGGTTGTCGTGCCGATAGATGGTCATGCCATACCGGTTCTGAATGCGATCAATCAGCGTGGCGGTAACCTGCTTGCCGCCATTGACGAATTCGGAATAGCCCGTGACCATCCGCATCAAAGTCGTGTCCTGTGCACCCAGCGCATTGGACAGATAGTCGGGCATGTGATCATAGACCCCGAAACGCTCAGCGGTTGCGATGATCTTCTCCATGCCAACATCATGGGCAAGACGGATTGTCAGTAGGTTGCGGGACAGCTCCAGCCCACGCCGCAATGTCGTCATACCAAGAAAGGTTGGCTCGTAATTCTTGGGCGTCCACATTGGCAGACCAGGCCCTTGAGGAAACGACACTGGTCCATCAAGCACTTCACTTGCGGGCGTATATCCATTTTCAAGCGCGGTTGCATAAACAAACGGCTTGAACGATGACCCAGGCTGGCGTTCGGCCTGCATGGCGCGATCAAACTGGCTCGAGGCATAGGAGAAGCCACCGGACATCGCCAGAACCCGGCCGGTATGCGGATCCATCACTACGATGGCGCCATTGACCTCAGGCACTTGCCGCAAGCCATAGATCGCACGCTGCGCATTCTCGGCCTCGACATAAACCACGTCGCCGACCTTGACCACTTGCTGAGGCGAGGTTGGTACTGGGCCCACGCCACCATTCTTGTATTCCTTACGCGCCCATTTGAGCTTGGCGAATGGTATGATTCCGGTCGTGCCGCTATCGAGGCCGATGCGGACGGACCGTTTGGGGCCATAGCCGAGCACAGCCGCAACCTGCCAGCTATCAATTCCGGAGTGATTGCCAAGCGCCTCAAGCGCAGCAGTCCAGTTTCCCTGCACATCGACGTGACTGATGGCACCGCGCCAGCCATGGCGGCGGTCATAACTTACCAAGCCGGCTCTCAGGGCATTGACCGCGTAGTTCTGCAGGCGCGTATCCAGCGTCGAGCGGACTTGCAGACCGGCATTATAAAGCTTGCGCCCGCCATACTTGGCGTAGAGCCAGCGTCGCACTTCCTCCACAAAATACTGGGCGTCTTCGGTTTGGGCTCCAAGCGCGCGGGTCTGGGTGATCAACGGCTGCGCGATCGCCTGGCGCGCCTGTGCCGCCGTGATGTAGCCATTGGCTTCCATCTGGCCGATCACCCAGTTGCGTCGCGCCAGCGCCGCAGCATGGTGGAAGCGCGGATCATAATGCGTGGGAGAACGTGGCAGCGATGCCAGGAAGGCACAGTCAGCAATCGACAGCTGATCAAGCGACTTGCCAAAATAGTTGAGCGCTGCCGCGGCGACGCCATACGAGTTTTCGCCGAGGAAGATCTCGTTGAGGTAAAGCTCGAGGATTTTGTCCTTGGGGTAGGTGGCATCAATGCGAATAGCGAGGATAGCTTCGCGGACCTTGCGGCTGAGACGCAACTGGTCATTGAGCAGGAAATTACGGGCAACCTGCTGGGTGATGGTCGAGGCGCCCTGTGGCCGGCGCCCTTCCAGAACCAGGCCGATATCCTTTACGCCAGCGCGCAGGATGCGGCCAAGATCAATGCCTGGTTGCGTATAGAAATTCTTGTCTTCGGCAGAAATGAAGGCGTCGATAACCCGGCGCGGGACGAATGCGATTGGTACGAAGACCCGTCGTTGACGCGCATATTCGCCAATGACTGTGCCATTTGATGCATAGACCCGCGTGGTGACAGGGGGATTGTAGTTCTTTAGGGACTGGATGCTGGGCAGATCGCGCGTCACCAGATAGACGTAGATGCCAAGCACGACGAAGCCGGCGACCAACAGCGTGCCCGCCACCATGCCGAGTGTCATCCAGATTTTACGCGCCATACCTAACCCTTACTGTCGCTACCCTTGGGAGGGTACCTGGTTCCATCGCCAAGATCTTGCCTACTGCACCGGTCGGTTGAGCCGCACAGGACTGCGCGCGGCGATCGGTGTATTGCCCGGATGCGGGGCGAAATGGCGATCGACGGCGTCGGCAATAGCCTTTGCCACGCGATTACGCCAGACCGAAGTGGCCATTTGGTGGCAATCATAAGGATTGGAGAGATATCCCATTTCGATCAGGACCGAAGGAACAACTGGAGAGCGCAAAACCACAAAATTGGCGGAGCGTGCGGGATCCGGATGCAAGATGTCGGTGACCTTTGCCAATTGATGGAGGGTGGTATGCGCAAAACTAATCGATTGATTCATTGTATTTCTCTGCGCCAGATCGATCAGGATTGAGGCAACTGACGAATCGTCCTTGGGCAAGTCAATCCCGGCGACGATATCAGACCGGTTTTCCTTGCGGGCCAGGGCGGCAGCCTCCTTGTTCGAGCCCTTTTCGGAAAGGGTGTAGATTGATGCACCCGCGATTTTGGGATCCGGATTGGAATTGGCGTGTAGTGAAATCATCAGATCGGCATGGTGGCGCAGGGCGAAGGGCGCGCGCTGGTACAGCGGCACAAAGACATCCGTCGTACGGGTCATGAACACCTTGTAACCGCGGGCACGGAGTATTTTGGCAAGCTTGAGCCCCACGGCGAGCACCACGTTCTTTTCTTCGAGACCCGTCACCCCGATCGTGCCCGAATCGATCCCGCCATGGCCAGGGTCGATGACAATGACCTTGCGCCGCCGGCGCCTAGCCCTTGGCTGGGGCGTCACCACCGGAGGCGGAGCCATGGACGCCAGCATGGCCGCAGCCTCCTCGCGGGCGCGCAGATCAGCTGGCCAGCCCGCGGTTTTTTCGAACACCGCCTGCGAGGTTGGATACATGTCCAGAACGAGCCGGTAGCCATAACCGTCTTCCGGAGGCAGGACGAGCGGCTCAGCGAGCCGAATAGGCTGGCGAAGATCCAGCACAAAGCGCGCATTTCCGGGCCGAAACAGCCCGTAGCGCCAGGTGCGAATAGCGCCGAGCCCATGGCTGGGCGGGCCACGCAGCTTCCAAAGTACCTGCGGCATGTCGATGATCAGGCGGTCGGGATCCGCAAGCGTGAAAATATGGACCTTGATCGGGTCCGACAGCTCAACGACGAAGCGCGTGCGCTCCCCGTGAAGGCCCACCCGGGCCCCCAGGACGACCGGTTCGTCAGCCATAGAGGCGGCAAGATTACCTGCTGGAGGCGGTGCCGGTGACGGCTCGGGCGCGACTGCCATCTGCCCCTGCAGGGACGGCCGGGGGCTCGGCGTCGCAATCCCGGGCAGCGTTCCAAGCGGAGCAGATGACGGTGCGCGCGCCTCTGGACGGGGTATCGGGGTCACAACCGCCCCCGGCTGCACCCCGCCGCCACCCTGGCGAAACCGCTCAGGCCTTGGGGTGGGCACCATGATCGGGTGGGCAGCCACCAACCCACCCAGGCTGAACGCAGCAACAAAAGCCAGCCTTCGTGTCCAGATTCGAATCGCTGCTTTATCCATGTAAGGTAAACTGCCCCCCAAAGCATTTACGTTTCGTTAGCATATGCAGGAATTTGAATGAATCCGTCCGAGCCACTTGTCGTCGGGCAATGGAATACCTAAAGATACCTCTACTGCTTTGTCGCAGCGGGAGCGGCATCGGGCTAGATGTTAAAGGCCCCCCCAATCCTGCGACACCTGGCCGCCCGACGGCAGGGCCGACTGTTTAGCCGGTTCTAGATCTCGGTGATGCTGGGACGGCAGGATGACCCAGCGGGCGATTGGCGCCTGCCGAAAACGTGAATTTACAATGACCCGCACCGCTTGGACCCTTACGACGCAGACCGAGGCTCAGCCCCGGCGCGCGGGCTCCTCGCGCACCCCAACCACACGCCCCGTCCGCCTCACCGCTCCATCTGCCGCGTTTATACGTGTGCGGGGGATGCCCGCGCGCGGAGGGCCCGGAGAATTAAATGCCCAAGCGTATGTTGATCGACGCCAGCCACCCGGAGGAGACCCGGGTGGTCGTACTGGATGGCCAAAAAGTCGAAGAATTTGATTTTGAGGCCGCCGCCAAGCGGCCCCTTAAAGGCAACATCTATCTCGCCAAGGTGACACGCGTGGAGCCTTCGCTCCAGGCGGCCTTCGTCGAATATGGCGGCAATCGTCAAGGCTTTCTGGCATTCTCCGAAATCCATCCCGATTACTACCAGATCCCGATCGCCGACCGCCAAGCACTCCTTGCTGAACAGGAGGCTGAAGCCCGTCGCCGCAATGAGGACGAGTTCGAGGCGGTTGAAACCGCCAAAACCCGCCGCCGTCCCGAACCAAGCACCGCCGAGGGCGATGAAGAGACCCCGCCGGATTCACTTGCAGCGATTGACGAAGATGGCCTCGCCGAGACTGAGGAGCCCCTCGAGAGTGGCGCCGATGTCGACGAGGACATACTGGGTGGTGAACTGGACCCGTCTGATCTCTCGCTGGATGGGGACGACAGCGACGAGGCGGCTGGACGCGATGAGACGAGTAGCGAAGACAATGGCACCTCGAGCGTTGCCGCCGCACGCCCGTCGCAGCGCTGGGTACGCAAACGTCACTACAAAATCCAGGAAGTGATCAAACGCCGGCAGGTCATGCTGGTTCAGGTGGTCAAGGAAGAACGCGGCAACAAGGGCGCCGCACTGACAACCTATATGTCACTGGCTGGCCGTTATTGTGTTCTGATGCCCAACACACCGCGCGGTGGCGGCATTTCGCGTAAGATCACCAACGCAGTCGATCGCAAGCGTCTAAAAAGCGCCGCAGCGTCACTCGAACTGCCCGAAGGCATGGGACTTATCATCCGTACTGCCGGCGCCAACCGGACCAAGCTCGAAATCAAGCGTGACTACGAATATCTGCTGCGGATGTGGGACGCAGTACGCGAGCTGACTCTCAAGTCCAATGCCCCTTCCTGTGTGTATGAAGAAGGGGATCTCATCAAGCGCGCCATCCGCGACCTCTATAACAAGGATGTCAGCGAGGTCATCGTCGAGGGCGAAGACGGTTACCGTAACGCCAAAGACTTCATGCGCATGCTGATGCCCAGCCATGCGAAGAATGTAAAACAGTACAAAGACTCGGTTCCGCTGTTTCACCGCCATCACATTGAAGCCCAGCTCGATGCGATGTTCTCCAATACCGTCACGCTGAAATCTGGCGGATACATTGTGATCAACCAGACCGAAGCGCTGGTCGCAATCGACGTCAACTCGGGACGGGCAACACGCGAACACAATATTGAGGATACCGCGTACAAGACCAATCTCGAAGCCGCCGAGGAAATCACCCGCCAACTGCGGCTGCGTGACCTCGCGGGTCTTATCGTCATCGACTTCATCGACATGGAAGATGCCCGCAACGATCGCAATGTCGAGAAGCGCCTGCGTGACTGCATTAAAAATGATCGGGCACGTGTGCAAATCGGGAAGATCAGTCAGTTCGGCCTGCTCGAGATGTCACGCCAGCGCCTACGCGCGGGGGTCATCGCCGGATCGACTGTGCCCTGCCCGCATTGCGCCGGTCAGGGCATCGTACGCAGTGTGGAGTCGACAGCATTGCGCGTGCTGCGCGGACTGGAGGAGGAAGGCCAGAAGCAGCGCGCCGCCGCCCTGAGCATCCGTGTTCCCACAGACGTGGCGGTCTATACGCTGAACCAGAAGCGACGCGAGCTGACGCGCATTGAGACCGATTACCAGGTCGCGATTACCTTCGAGCCGGACAACCAGGTCACGCCAGGAAACTTTGAAATCGAACGCTCCTTGCCGCGTGTTGCCGAAGAGCGTGAGCGTGCCATCAAGGCCCCTGATTACGAAGCGCCGGCGCCCGAGGAAGCCCCTAGCGATGAGCCTGCAAGCGCGGAGAGCCGCACCGAACATGCCTCGAGCGAAAATGGCGGGGGGCGCCGCCGGCGACGCCGCCGGCGCGGACGTGATCGTGTAGAGCCCACCGGCCCTGCCGCTGAGAACCTTTCCGATGAGACCCCTGAGCAAGGTCCGGCCGAGATCCTGGAGGTGGCGCCCGATGGCGACGGGGTTGCACCTGTGGGCGACGACGGAACCGGCCGACGCAAACGCCGCCGCCGTCGTCGAGGGCGCCGTGGTCGGCGGGAGCAGTCTGCAGACGGCACGTTTGCTGAGACAGCCTCCGAAACCGGTGAATTCCTGGCAGAGGATGCCAGCGAGGCCGAGGAAGATGTCAGTGCCGAGGAGATCGCGCGCGGACCGGTGGTTGATAGGCTCTCCCTGCAGCCGGTTTTTGGCCCCGATATCACTCCGAACACAGCCTCCACGCCGCAGTGGTCGCTCACTGCACCGGCACACGAGACCCGCCCGCTGCCAGACGCACCGTCGTCCACCGCTGCGCCTGCCGCCGAGCTGCCACCATCAGAGGTTGGCGACAGCCTTTCATCCAAACCGGACGAAGCCACGTCCGTTACGACGGCGATCCCGAGCGAACCGACCGCACAAGCGAAAGCAGATGCGGCTACCCCACTCACACCAGAGACAAAGCCCGCCGAGCCGCCCCGCAAGGGCTGGTGGCAGCGTCCTTTTCTCAGCCGCGAGGACTAGGCGCTCTCATAACTTCGGTCTGCGGGCGGCAATCGCCACGGCAAAACCTGCCGCCCGTGGATTGGTCAGTGCTGCGCACACCCCATCATGACAGGCGATGGCATTGACGCTGTCATTGTTACCTACGAGCCCATTCGGAATCTGGCTCACGGCGGTAATCCCACCGCCGCGCTCTAGCTGATAGATGGCATAGGCGAGCGCTGCCGCGCTGCCCGGCCCCCCTGCACCAGCTCCGACCAGAACCGGGGCAAAGCTTGGCTGTGAGCCCGGCATCAGGATGGGGCCGGTGTCATTGCGCACGAGGATCATCGGGCTGAGGACAGCAGCGTTCCCCTGGGTCTGAGGGCCATTGGCTGCTGCGGCAAGGACGATGCCCGTTCCCGGCACCGTGTGGCCAGCGCCAAATGGTCCGTTCATGGTGACCGCGCAGGCGACGGCTTGGCCGGCCCTGTCGAGAGCGGCAAAGCCTGTGGCCCCCTCATCCGGGGTTGGCGTGACACGATGGGCCCGGACACGTGCCTGTGCCAGTACGCTGGTGGCAAGATCAGCTGGATCTCCCGCGGCTGTCGATGTCCCCGCAGCGAAGAGGGCACGGGTGAGGGTTTGGGCGAAGCCACCTTCATGCAGCCTGTCCCCTCCCAGAAAGAGACGGTCGCCGTCCAGTCTCATGCTGGGTGAAGATGCGACCTGGGCCCGATAGTCAGCGAGGCCCTTCAGGCTCACCGTGCCACCCTCAGCCGCAATGGCCCGTATGATCTGCTCACCCAGGCTACCGGTGTAAAACGCGTCAGGCCCGTGACGACGCAAGCTGTCCAGCGTTTCCGCCAACGCCGGCGCGCGAACGATCGTACCGATCGGTTTGACCTGACCGGAGGCATCGAGAAATTCCCGCGCCAGCGCAGGGTCCTTGCGGATGCGCTCCAGATTTGCGGTCAGGCGCTGCTCGAGCGCCGCCGAAACCGGAAATCCTGTGGCCGCCATCGCTTCGGCATAGGCGACATCGCGTGCCCAGGGCAGCTTGCCATATCGGCTCTGCAGGACTTGAAAGCCACGCACATTTCCCGGAACGCCATATTTTCCGTCTCCAGCCTTTCCGGGCATGAAGGTGACCGTGTGTGCCCGGCCACTTTGTTCGTTATAGATCACGCAGGCCCCACCCCCGCCCAGGCTGGCAGCCCCCGGAAATGTAACGGCCATCGAAAGGTATAGAGCGGTCACCGCATCCGCCGCGCTACCACCCTCGTGCAGCACCGTGGAGGCAGCCTTGACCGCCGAGGGTTCATCGCCCACCACATAGCCGTCACGCGGATTGCTGGTGCTCGCGCCGAACAGCGACCCTAGCGTGAGTTCACCACGGCCGTTATCCGATGTGGTTGAAGCAGAGCTCAGGCCGGTTTGGGATACCTCAAGCCCCCGATTGGGGTTATAGGTCAATCCGCCCAGCGAGCAGCCGGTGAGCAGAAGAACTCCTGAAAGACACAACAGAATGCGCAGACGTGGCATGAAATGGTCCAATTTTTGTGGTTCAGATCGCGCGTCGACGTGACATAGCAGCCCTGATTGACGCCGGGCGGCCCCACTCATAGGGTCCGATCCCGGGATGTGGCGCGGGCTGAGAGGAGAGGTCAAGCCTTGGCGTTTTGCAACCCTCGGATCCGGTTAATTGCTGGCCGCCTGAAGGCGGTATTACGGGCCCTCGCCTTTGTCGCGCCCACCCTGGTGACGCTTCTGGCAGCGACAACATCGGCTTCGGCTCAGGGCATTGAAATCATCCGCGACACTGAGATTGAACGCGTACTCTACTCTTATGAACGTCCCCTGCTGCGGGCGGCCGGTGTCGACCCCTCGACCATACACATCTACCTGAATGCCGATCCGACCATCAACGCCTTCGCGGCACAAAGTCCGCTCGAAAGTGAAGGCGAGGATATTTTCGTCAATACCGGGCTTCTGACCCAGCTGAAGTCCCCAAATGAGGTCAAGGGCGTGCTCGCCCACGAGACCGGACACATTGCAGGAGGCGATGTGATTCGCGGCGCCATGGCGATGCAGAAGGCCACCATCCCGATGCTGCTTGGCATGCTCGTAGGTGTCGTGGCCATGGTCGCAGGCGGCGGGGCCGCTGGAATGGGCGCCTTCGTCCTCGGTCAGCAGGCAGCGATGTCCCAGTATCTGGAGTTTTCACGGGCACAGGAATCCACCGCAGACCAGCGCGGCGTCACCTATCTGACGCGCACACACCAGTCTGCCGAGGGCATGCTGCAGGTGTTCGAAATGCTGGCGCAACAGCAGCGCATGAGCGCGGACTTCAACAAGACGTTCATTTCCGATCACCCCGCGGACGATATTCGTATCGATGAATTGCGCAAACGCGTCGACGCAAGCCCCTACAAGGATGTCAAGGACAGTCCCGCTGTCGTACATGAATTCCACATGATCCAAGCCAAGTTGATTGGCTATCTCGACAAGCCATCCGATGTCTTGCGTCGCTATCCTCCCTCCGACAACAGCGATGAAGCGCTTTACGCTCGCGCCATGGCGTACTTCCGCGAACCTAACTTCAAAAAGGCGCTCTCACAGATCCAGACACTGATCAAGCGCGAGCCCAAGAATCCATATTTCTGGGAAATGTATGGACAGATTCTGGTCGAAATGAGCAAGCCTCGCGCCGGCATCATTCCCTACCAGAAAGCTGTCGATCTGCTGCCGGATGCGCCTCTGATCCGGGTCTCCCTTGCTGCGGCGCAAATCGCAACCAATGAGCAGCCCCAGATCAAGGCCGCAGTTTCCAATCTGCAGGTTGCCATGCAGCAGGATAGGACCAATACCTTTGGCTGGTATGAGGAAGCCCAGGCCTATTCGACGCTGGGCGATCAACCGATGGCAGATTTGGCTACCGCTGAACGGTATTACTGGAGCGGAGGCATGCAAGCGGCAGCGGTCTTCGCCAACCGCGCGGCGCATAAGCTGAAACCGGGGACGATAGCCTGGCAGCGGGCGAGTGACATTATCTCCACAGCAACATCTCTCGTCCGCCAGCAACACGACAGAGGCTGAATACATCATGGGTTTCAGAGCGACGCTGACAAGTGCGTTGGCCGGCGCGGTCGTTGCCGTGGCAAGCGTCTATGCCTTGTCAGCAGCGGGACTGCTTCCCGCGCCCAACACCACGGCGACGGTGAGGTCCTATCTACTCACCCACCCTGAAATACTCGTGGAGATGAGCAACAGGCTGCAAGAAGAGCAGCAAATCGCAGACGACGCTGCCCGCCAGGCTGCCGTCGACAAACTTGGGCTGAAGCCGTTCTTTGATCCCAAACTCGCGTTCATCACTGGGCCCGCGCAAGCCAAGACGACATTTGTTGAGTTCTTCGACTACAATTGCCCGTTTTGCCGAGCCTCCAATCCGGCAGTCGAAGCGTTCTACAACGCCCACAAAAAGGACGCCCGTTTCGCCTTCATTGAATTCCCCATCAAGGGCAACGCATCGGTAGCAGCGGCTCGCCTTGCCATCGCTGCGCGGGCCCAGCCGGCCAAGTATCTCGCCTATCATTTTGCCATGATGCGTCAACAAGGCGTGGTCGACCGCAAGATCGCGCTCGCCATTGCGCAAAAGGTGGGACTGGACGTGAAGAAATTACAACACGATGCGCAAGCTGCGTCGGTTACCGAAACCATTAACAATGCCAATGCTCTGGCCATGGCCGCCGATATCGACGGCACACCAGCCTTCATTGTCGATGGACGGATGCGCGAAGGAGCCGTCAACGCGAACCAGCTGGCGCAGCTGATGCGCCAGCGCTCGAGCTAGGACAGTGGCGGTACTGTCCATGCCGCCATAGCAGATCGCGTCTCAGATCAGCCCTGCCAACGGACTGGAAGGATCGGCATAGCGTTTCTTAGGCATGCGCCCGGCCAGATAGGCGAGCCGTCCCGCCTGCACCGCGTGCTTCATGGCAGCAGCCATCAGCACCGGATGCTTGGCCTCGGCTATGGCGGTGTTCATCAATACTGCGTCACAGCCAAGCTCCATGGCTATGGCCGCATCAGAGGCAGTGCCCACTCCGGCATCCACAATGACCGGTACCTTGGCCTCCTCGATAATCATGCGGATGCCAACCGGGTTCTGTAGCCCAAGACCAGACCCAATGGGGGCCGCGAGAGGCATGATTGCGCAGGCACCGAGTTCCTCAAGCCGTTTGGCCATCAAGGGATCATCGCTACAATAGACCATGACCTGAAAGCCATCCTTGATCAGCAACTCGGTGGCCCGCAAGGTCTCGATCATGTCGGGATAGAGCGTCTTGCGGTCACCCAGCACTTCGAGCTTGACGAGATCCCAGCCACCAACCTCCCGGGCAAGACGCAGGGTTCGGACCGCATCTTCACCGGTGAAGCAGCCCGCCGTATTGGGCAGATAGGTGTATTTTCTGGGATCGATGAAATCCATGAGCTTCGGCTGGTCCGGATCGCTCAGATTGACCCGGCGGACTGCGACTGTCACCATTTCAGCGCCGGAGGCTTCCAACGCTGCAGCATTTTCAGCATAACTCTTGTATTTGCCAGTCCCCACAATCAGCCGCGAATGGAACTGACGACCGGCGATGACCAGCGGCTGCTCGGCCGCCGGTAGATTGCCCCCCCCGATGAAGTGAACGATCTCAAGCCGGTCGCCGGCCACTATCTCCAGGCTATCATATTGAGAGCGCGGCACGATCTCGAGATTGCGCTCAATCGCGATCTTGCCGGTCTCGATCCCCAGCTCGGTCAACAGAGCAGAGAGGGTCATGGTCCCGGACAATTCGCGATCCTCGCCGTTGATAATCACATGAAGCGACATAAAGCCTGTTCCTAGCTGGTATTTCCATTGGCCGCGCTCGCCCAGTATAACGACCTGCGCAAACTGGGTGAACGGGAGAAACCTTTGGCCAAAGATAGGCCGATATATGTGCTGAACGGGCCCAATCTCAACCTTTTGGGCCTTCGCGAACCCGAGATCTATGGCCGCACGCGCCTAAGCGACATCGAGGCGGCGGTGGTAGCACGTGCCGCCGCACACCAGCTTCCGGTGACATTTCGCCAGTCAAATCATGAAGGTATGCTCGTCGACTGGATCCAGGAGGCCCGGGCCGAGGCCTGTGGGGTGATTCTCAATGCCGGCGCATTCACCCACACCTCGGTCGCCATTCACGATGCCTTGCGGGCGCTTGACCAGCCCCTGATCGAAGTCCATCTCTCCAATCCTTACGCTCGGGAATCCTTCCGGCATCACTCCTATGTCAGCCCCATTGCCACCGGGGTGATTTGCGGATTGAAAGAGCAAGGCTACCTCTTGGCCGTCGACGCACTGGCCAAGCTTCTCAAGGACGCGAACGCATGAGCAGCAAAGACGCCAAAGAGGCGCAACCATCTCCACGGCCCAACAGCATTGATGCCTCGGTCATCCGCGAACTGGCCGAACTTTTGACTGAGACCAGCCTCACAGAAATCGAGGTCGAGCAGGCCGGTCTGCGTATCCGGGTAGCCCGCCAGATCAACATCGTCCATGGAGGGGTCCCTGCGGTGGCGCCGGCAGCTCCCCCCACTCCCGCCACGGCCTCCGAAGCGCCCCCTGCGAGGCGCGAAGCCCCCGCGGCTGGCACCGTCCCCTCGCCGATGGTCGGAACGGTCTATATGGCTCCCGAGCCGGGTGCCCCGGCATTCGTCAAACCTGGAGACAGCGTCAAGGAAGGCGACACGCTTCTTATCGTCGAGGCGATGAAAACCATGAACCCGATCACTGCGCCGCGGTCCGGCGTCATCAAGGAAATCTGTGTCCGGGACGGCGAGCCGGTTGAGTTCGGCCAGGCCCTAGTCGTGCTAGGCTGATATGTTCGAAAAAGTCCTCATCGCCAATCGTGGCGAAATCGCCCTACGCATCAACCGCGCATGCAAGGAAATGGGCATCTCGACGGTCGCCATACACAGCACCGCCGATGCAGACGCCATGCATGTGCGCCTTGCCGACGAAAGCGTGTGTGTGGGGCCCCCCGCCGCAGCGCAGTCCTATCTCAACATTCCGCAAATCATCGCGGCCTGCGAGATTACTGGCGCCGAGGCGATCCATCCGGGCTACGGTTTTTTGTCGGAAAACGCCCGTTTCGCCGAAATCGTAAAGGAACATGGTCTTGTCTTCATCGGGCCCGAGCCCGAACAGATCCGCCTGATGGGGGACAAGATTGCGGCGAAGCAGGCCGCCAAATCGGCTGGCATTCCCACCGTGCCGGGATCAGATGGCGGCGTCAGCTCCGATGACGAAGCCAAACGCATTGCCCGCGACATCGGTTATCCGGTGCTGATCAAGGCGTCGGCCGGCGGTGGCGGCCGTGGCATGAAGGTCGCCCGCTCGGAGAGCGAACTCAACCTCGCCTTGGCCACGGCGCGCGCGGAAGCCAAGGCCGCCTTTGGTAATGACGCGGTCTACCTCGAAAAGTACCTCACCCGCCCCCGGCACATCGAAGTTCAGGTTCTTGCCGATTCGTTTGGCAAGGTCCTGCATCTGGGCGAGCGGGACTGCTCGCTCCAGCGAAGACACCAGAAAGTGTGGGAAGAAGCCCCTTCGCCCGCGCTCAATGCGACTCAGCGCCAAGAAATCGGACTGACGGTCACCACTGCGCTCGAGAAGCTAGGATATCTGGGCGCCGGTACCATCGAATTCCTGTTCGAGGATGGTTGTTTTTACTTCATTGAGATGAACACACGCCTCCAGGTCGAGCATCCCGTCACAGAAGCCATTACCGGGATCGACATCGTGCGCGAACAGCTGCGCATCGCCGCCGGCTTTCCGCTCGAACTCGAACAGCGCGACATCACTATCTCGGGACACGCCATCGAGTGCCGGATCAATGCCGAAAATCCTTTTACTTTCAGGCCTTCACCGGGGCTTATTGAGGCATTTCATCCGCCGGGTGGGCTTGGTGTGCGCTTCGATTCGGCGATGTACACGGGCTACCGCATTCCGCCCTACTATGACAGCCTGGCGGGCAAGCTGATCGTCCACGGCCGCAACCGCAACGAATGTCTGATGCGCCTGCGGCGCGCGCTTGATGAACTTGTCGTCGCCGGGATTGAGACCACGATTCCGCTGTTTCAGCGTCTGGTTCGTGAACCCGACATCATCAATGGCGACTACAACATCCACTGGCTTGAACACTGGCTGGCCAGTCACCCCTCCTGATTTCAGGCTGGTCGGCAAATCGGCTATGATGCCCGCATAACCTTGGGGGGAGACTAGCTATGGAACTGCAGTTTTTGCAAAACTATCAGCCGAAATTGCTGAGTATTTTGCGCATCGTCGTTGCCCTGCTCTTCCTGCAACACGCAACCGCAAAGCTGTTCGGTTATCCCGAACCAATGATGACCGGACATCTGCCGCCACTTCTGCTGGCCGCAGGCATCATTGAACTCGTAGGCAGTGTGCTGATTGGCCTCGGCCTTTTCACACGCATCGCCGCCTTCATTTGTTCGGGCGAAATGGCGGTGGCGTACTGGCTCTATCACGTTGGCCAATCCGGTCAGTGGATTCCCCTGCTTAATCAGGGCGACGAGGCGATCCTCTATTGCTTCGTCTTCCTTTACATCGCTGCGGCAGGACCTGGTCCCTGGAGCATCGATCGCAGCTAGCACCGGCGCCAAATAACGGTGAAGTTGTTGGCCGGCATCGCAACGATGTCGGCCAACTCAAAGCCGTTGGCGCGGGCAAGCGGTATCACATCATTATCAAGGCAGCGCACCGCGAAGCGTGGATCGATACCCTGCAGCCAGGATTCGAACTGCGCATTGGACGGCGCGGTATGGACGCCATGGCGTCTGAACGGTCCATAGAGGATCAGCAGCGAGGCGGGCCGAAGCAGCCGCGCCGCGCCAGTGAACATGCCCTCAGCGGCCGCCCATGGTGCAATATGGATCATGTTGCAACAGAAGACCGCATCCGCCTGGCTGAGCGGCCAGGTTGCGGCTGTCACATCAAGCTGCAATGCGGGCAGGATACGTTGGCAGCCGGCGGCGATGGTTCTTTCATCGATATCTTCAAGTACGGCCCGATCCACTTCGCTTGGCTGCCAGAAAAGCTCTCCGAGTTCCGGCGCCATGAAGGCGGCGTGTTCGCCCGTGCCACTCGCGATTTCCAGCAACAGCCCGCGCTGAGGTAATACCTGTTTCAGGACATTCAGAATCGGTTCGCGGTTGCGAAGTGTGGCCGGCGCGTGGCGCATGATCATCCCGGATAAGCCAACGTCGTTCTCCTGCAGCGCAAAACCCTGCGAGCTGTCAAGGTTGCAAACGCGCAGCCAGCAGTAACTGGCGCCCGGACCATCGCCACCCGAAACCGCGGGCGTGCCATTCAGGGCAAGTCAGGGCGGATCCGGACCGCGGATCCACCAGGTGAGGCCTCGAGCCCATCGCTGCGCCTGACCACCAAGAGGGCGGCCGGTGCTCAAACAGCCACGATCCGGGCCTGTTCCGGCGTGCCGACTGGGCAGAAACCCGATCTTAACCATAACCGTCCAGGATCAGGAGAATTCCAAGAGGCCGAACATGTCCCAAGCCTTTCGCTTTGTGTCAGCTCAATCCCTGGGTCTTAAACCTCGGATCGGGGTCGCCGTCCTCACCAAGCGTGCGTTTGACGGGAACGATCTTAATCCGCTGTGGGGCGAACTTGTGGCCCAACTGCAAGCCGATAATGCCGACGTGGAAGCCGCGATGGATCTTTCTGTCATTGCGCAGCTCCTCGGGCGTCCCGACCTGGGAAAGCAGCTCCAGGACGAAGCCCTGGGGGTAAGGCCAATCTATCGCTCCTCCTCAAGCAAGAGCCCGCGGCTGCGCCTGCTGGTTTTCGCCGCCGCCACCGATATGGGGGGCAACACCCCTGTCGAATTCCTGCTCGAAGGCTCCGACATTGAAATTTACACGTATTATGTGGTGCCCGGCGGTGTGCAGCCCGAGCTATTGCCGGACCATGATGTGGCCTTCGTGGCCGTGCCGGATTCGGACGAAACGCGCCTTACTCTGCACGAAATCCAGCGCCTGACCTTCGGCTGGCCACGTCCCCTGCTGAACCTGCCGCGCCGCATTCGCGATCTTGAGCGCGATCGCTTGTTCAAGCTGCTCGATGGCATTGCCGGACTAAAGGTTCCTGCGACCTGCCGCGTTGACCGCGATGATCTCAACGATGTCCTGGATGGGACCGGTGAACTCAGCGATCTGGGGACCGAGCTGAGCTTTCCGTTCATCATCCGCCCCGTCGGCAGCCAAGCCGGCCGCGGACTTGAACGCCTCGATGACCCCGAGGCTCTGCGGAACTATCTGCAAACTTGCGCGCACACGGACTTCTTCGTCTCTCAGTTCATCGATTATAGCGGCGATGATGGTCTGTTCCGCAAATATCGCATCGTGTTTATCGATGGCCAGCCCTTCGCCTGCCATATGGCGATCGCTGACCTATGGAAGCTCTGGTATCTGAACGCCGGGATGGAACAGTCCGAACACAAGCGTGCCGAAGAAGCTGCGTTCATGAGTAATTTTTCTACCGGGATCGGTGCCCGGCATGAAAAGGCGCTCATGGCAATCGCCCAGCGCGTCGGTCTTGATTACTTTGCGATCGACTGCGCTGAGACCAGAGATGGGGAATTGCTGATTTTCGAAGCCGATATCGCCATGATCGTGCACAACATGGACCCGCCGGAGCTATTTCCTTACAAGGGGCCGCAGATGAAAGCGATTTTTGCGGCATTCGCCAACATGATCGAGACGCGCGCACGCAAGGAGGAAGCGGCCTGAGATTCCTGCTCGGGACAATTTGAATAAAGATTTAGCGTTCTGCTTGCCCATATTTTAGAGAATAGGCGCCATGATGGCGGGCATGTGGAACGCGTTTTCGATCTCCGCAAGTGGGCTTGCCGCCAGCGCCGCGCAGCTAACGTCTGCTGCCAGCAAACTCGTCAATGCCTTTGGCGGAACTGCGGCCCCGCCCGCTCCGGCCCCGGCGCAGGCCACCCCAGCAGCGGCAGCTACGCCCTCCTCGCGCCCCCTGGCAGGCGCCACCGCCATCGCTGCCCAGAACGCCGCACCAAATTCCTGGATGGTTGAAATCCTTTCCGCCAAATATGCCTATCGCGCCAATCTCGATGCGCTGAAAAGCGCCGATCAGCTGGCGCAGAAGACCATCAACACCGTCGGCTGAAATTGTGGCGGCCGCTTCATCAGGCGGCCGGGGTACAAACCCATGACGAGCCTGGTCGCGCATCCTCGGGGGCTTTGGGGTGGCCGTAAGCCGAAGACTATCCCTGGCGCCCTAAGCGGCCACGATGCGCCCACCTCCATGGGCGCACGGCGAAACATGCTGGACCTGCTCGCCGGTGCCCGTTTTTGTTTCGCTCTGTCCCTCGCGTCTGCCCAAGCCTATAATTACTTTTAGTTGTCAGAAGCTGGCGGAGGCTGAACCGCGCGGTAACATCAGCGCTCGGGTTCCCTGCTGCCGGTGCCTACGCGTGACGCCAACAAGGATCCAAAGTCGCGGATGAAGGCTTAAAATGCACATATATTCAAAGTATTATGGAGAATTTTTGAACGATTCTCGCAGCCGCCGAGCGATCTGCGTTGCCGTCTTGGCCCAAACCTTCGGCAGCAAGCCCCGAAAGCCCTTTGGCACGAGCCTGAAATGCGTGCGCCGACTCGCCTGAAGCCGGAGCTGGTCTTGCGCGCCTATGCCGAGGGACTGTTTCCCATGGCCGAGGCCCGCGATGATCCAACGCTTTACTGGATCAGTCCCGATGCGCGCGGGATCATCCCTCTGGATGGTCTGCATGTGAGCCATCGCCTTGCCCGCACGGTACGAAGCGAGCGTTTCAAGATCACGAACGACCAGGACTTTCCGGCCGTGATTGCGGCCTGCGCTGCGCCAGGCCAGGGCCGCACCGAAACCTGGATCAATCCGGAGATCGAAGCCCTCTACATCGAGCTCTTTCAGCGCGGCCACGCCCACAGCCTGGAATGCTGGCTAGACGGGGAGCTCGTCGGCGGCCTCTACGGCGTGAAGCTCGGTGGCGCTTTTTTTGGCGAGAGCATGTTTTCACGCGCGCGAGATGCCAGCAAAGTAGCACTTGTCCATCTCGTGGCCCGGTTGAGGGCCGGTGGCTTCTGCCTGCTCGATACCCAGTTCCTAACGGCACATTTGGCCAGCATGGGGGCAATCGAGATCCCACGCACCCAATACCATGACCTGCTTGATGACGCCCTGACCCGCTCAGGGCTATGGCTGCGTCATTGTCCAGAGCCAGGCGGAAGTACGATCTTACCGTCCTTGGGACCTTTGTCGGGTGACACTGGTTTGACCGGCGTCGTCGGCGGTACTGGCGGGCCTTCCTGGCCAGGCTGGTTCGTTTTGCAGCTGATCACCCAGACATCGTAAAGCGGATGCTGCATGGCGTTGAGCGATGGCGTCGACGCCCACATCCATCCCGAAAAAACCTGCCGCGGCGGTTTGTCTGGCCGGTGATCGACGATCGTCAGAAAGGCGGTCGTTTCGGGTGTCTCGCTGGGTGGCGTGGAGTAGCACCAATGGGCCGTAATGGTCAGCGTCGCGTAGTGAACCGGCAAACCAATCGGGGCGTCGATGTTCACCGCCTGGCCAGTGATCTTGTCGAGGCCGCGCAGGATGACCATGCGCTTGATCCCGTCCTTGCCTGGCACTGCCTGGGCAACGGTGTGCGGGCGTGGCACCCGGGCCAGCTCTTTTGCCGTGCTCGTGGTGTTGCTGGGCCCCTGGTCGGCTGTCGCAGAATAGGTGGCCAAACCGGCCAGAATTAAAATCGGTGCCCCCACAATCACCCAGGATGGGCGCATCAGCCTTTGCCTCCACTCGTGATCATGCGGCCTATAAGTCCCATAAGATCGACCGACCCTTGGGTATTACTGATCCGCCCGCCAGGGGGAATCATCCGATTGCTGCCGCCTGGTGAGATCGACAGATAGGCGCTTCCCAAGATTCCGGAAGAGGTTATTTTTATAGAAGAATCAACGGGTAATTCGATTCCGTTCTTAATCGACAGCTGCGCCACGGCCTCATAGGTCTTGGGATTGAGCGTTAGCGCCGCAACGGTGCCAATCTTGATGCCGGAGAGCCGCACATCGCTGCCGGGATTGATGCCATCTACCCGGCTGAACACGGCCGTCACTTCATAGCCGGAAATTCCGGTCTCATTGGTTGTCTTGTAGGCAAACCAGACAAATCCGATGGCGATCGCAATGACGATCGCCCCGATCATGGTCTCAAGGCTCCGCTGGGTCATGAATGTACCTATTTGGGCTCCCAGGCTTCGTAGTCACTGGTTGAGGGCTGGCGCACACCGGATTGGGTCAGGCTGCCGCGGGGCCGATAGGCGAGCGGCGTTCCTGTCAGGTTGGGACGGTGATCCTTTTCCCAAGACTTGATTTTGGGTGGGGCCACAGTCGGGGGCTCCACGAAGGTGTGATGCAACCAACCATGCCACTCCGGCGGTATGAGACTGGCATCCACGGTATTCTTATAAATCACCCAGCGGCGGCTGCCACTACGGTCCTGGTAGTAGCGGTTGCCCAAGCTGTCCGCCCCGACAAACCGGCCCCGGCGCCAAGTGTGCCAAAACGTCCCCAGAGTGGCACCGTTCCACCAGATGAAGACGCGTTTGATTAGTTTCATCATGCCTCGCCTGACCCTAACGTGCTGTCGTTTTTGGTCGGAATCGGGCGGGACTATAGGGGCGCAGCTCTGCAGAGCCAAGCGCCAGCATGGCCGCAGCGACCGCCGATTCGAGCTCCAAAGCGTTGCCGCAAAGACGCTTTACAGGAGCAACAAAGCGTCAGCTCCGACCCCTTCACAGTCATCCACATTCCGTGAACAAAAAAATCGGGCTGTGAAAATTTTTTCCCGGGCCTGTCACCGCGTCTTGACATGCAGCATTTGCAGGGACTTCCGCGCGACAGCTTACCCACTACATGTGGTGGGTAACCTCGGCTTGCACGATTAGCCCTTGCGTGTACGCCGCGCTCATGCCCATACTTTGCCCCTGTCGCCGCTCGCGACACCACATCTAGGACACTCCAATATC
Source organism: Rhizomicrobium sp. (assembly GCA_049964915.1). Classification (GTDB taxonomy): domain Bacteria; phylum Pseudomonadota; class Alphaproteobacteria; order Micropepsales; family Micropepsaceae; genus Rhizomicrobium. The sequence continues at coordinate 53,263 of JBMFWV010000006.1, read as the reverse complement.
CGGAGCGTCCGGGAGCCCCGCTGCACGGGGTCTTTCCGGCGCAAGGAACAAGTGTCTTCGCGGGGGTCATGAGCGGCAACAAATGCAGCAGACTTAGCGGGGGAGATTATGCGCATTCGTCGTCACTTTACGGTCGCAGGACATTCGCCCTATGAGGGTATCGCCTTTCGCAGCGCGACCAGTGAAATCCGCAACCCGGACGGGTCAGTTGTGTTTCAGCAAACCGGTATCGAGGTGCCGGAGGACTGGAGCCAGGTGGCCTGCGATGTTCTGGCGCAGAAATATTTCCGCAAGGCGGGCGTGCCCAGCGCATGCAAACCGGTCGCCGAAGACGGGGTGCCGCAATGGCTGTGGCGCCGGCAGGCTGATGCGGAGACCACAGGCAGCGAGAGCATCGGCGAGAACTCGGCCAAACAGGTATTTGAACGGCTGGCGGGAACCTGGACCTATTGGGGCTGGAAGGCCGGGTATTTCGATGAAGAAGCCGACGCCCGGACCTTTTTCGACGAACTCTGCTATATGCTCGCGACCCAGAAGGCCGCGCCCAATTCACCGCAATGGTTCAATACCGGGCTGTACTGGGCCTACGGCATCGATGGCCCGAGCCAGGGCCACTATTACGTCGATCACATCAGCGGTCGCCTGGTGAAGTCCGCCAGTGCCTATGAGCATCCGCAGCCTCACGCCTGCTTCATCCAGTCGGTGCATGACGATCTCGTCAACGAAGGCGGCATCATGGATCTGTGGACCCGGGAGGCTCGACTGTTCAAATACGGCTCCGGCACCGGGACCAACTTCTCCTCTCTGCGGGGCGAGAACGAACCTCTGTCCGGTGGCGGCAAGTCCTCCGGTCTGATAAGCTTCTTGAAGATCGGTGATCGGGCGGCCGGCGCCATTAAATCGGGTGGCACGACCAGGCGGGCAGCCAAGATGGTGATCGTTGACGTCGATCATCCCGACATCGAGCAGTTCATCGAGTGGAAGGTGATCGAGGAGCAGAAAGTGGCCGCCATGGTCGCGGGCTCCAAACTGGCGCAAAAGCATCTCGCTGCCGTCATGAAGGCCTGCGTCAACTGTGAAGGCCGTGGTGACGACTGTTTCGATCCAAAGAAGAACCCTGCCCTGCGCCGCGAAGTGCGCACCGCGCGCAAGGCCATGATCCCCGACAATTACATCGAGCGGGTCATCAGCTTTGCCAAACAGGGTTATACCAGCATCAGCTTCAAAACCTATGACACCGACTGGGATTCGGAAGCCTATCTGTCGGTATCGGGACAAAACTCAAACAATTCGGTACGGGTAACCGACGCCTTTCTCGAGGCCGTCTTGAAGGATGCCAACTGGAACCTGACCGCCCGTCGCGACGGCCGCATCGTCAAGACCATCAAGGCGCGCGATCTGTGGGAGAAGATCTCCTATGCCGCCTGGGCTTGTGCCGATCCAGGCATCCAGTTCCATACCACCGTCAACGACTGGCATACCTGCCCAGCGGGTGGCGAAATCCGCGCCAGCAACCCGTGCTCCGAATACATGTTCCTGGACGACACGGCCTGCAATCTCGCCTCGCTCAACCTGATGAGCTTCCGCAAAGATGTGCAGGGGCAGAAGCAGTTCGACGTCGCAGCCTTCGAACATGCGGTTCGTCTTTGGACCATGGTGCTCGAAATCAGCGTGCTGATGGCGCAATTCCCCTCCAAGGAGATCGCCCAGCTCTCCTATGATTATCGCACCCTGGGACTTGGCTTTGCCAATATCGGCGGACTTCTGATGGCCGCAGGCATTCCTTATGACTCGCGGCAGGGACGGGCAATCGCCGGTGCGATCTCCGCCGTGATGACAGGGATCTCCTATGCCACCAGTGCCGAAATGGCCGGAGAACTGGGACCGTTTTCCGAGTTCCACAACAACAAGGGTGCGATGTTGCGGGTTATCCGCAACCACCGGCGTGCAGCCTATGGCATGACGAGCGGCTACGAGAACCTGCACGTCAATCCGGTTCCACTCGATCATGATGCCGTCACCCAGACCGAGCTTTCCGAGGCGGCGAAACGGGCCTGGGACAAGGCCCTTGCCCTTGGTGAACAGTTTGGTTTCCGCAATGCCCAGGCGACGGTGATTGCTCCCACCGGAACCATCGGTCTGGTCATGGACTGTGACACCACGGGCGTTGAGCCGGACTTTGCCCTCGTCAAGTTCAAGAAGCTCGCTGGTGGTGGCTACTTCAAGATCATCAACCGCTGCGTACCCGAAGCACTTGCGACGCTGGGCTATCAGCCAGATGAAGTCGACCGCATCGTAGCCTACGCGGTCGGGCACGGTACGCTGGAGGGCCTGAATAGCGGCATCACCCACGACGCACTGCGGGCCAAGGGCTTTGGTGCCGAACAGATCGCTGCCGTGGAAGCGGCCCTCGAATCGGCCTTCGACATTCGCTTTGTCTTCAATAAGTGGACGCTCGGCGCTGATTTCTGCACGCAGACACTCGGCATTGATCCGGCTGCCATCGACGCTGCCGACTTTGACATGCTGAAAGCGCTCGCGTTCTCAAAGGCCGAGATCGAAGCCGCCAATCTGTATGTCTGTGGCGCCATGACACTGGAGGGCGCCCCTCATCTGAAAGCGGAACATCTGCCCGTGTTCGACTGCGCCAATCCCTGTGGCCGTATCGGGACGCGTGCCCTATCGGTGGAGAGCCACATCCATATGATGGCTGCCGTGCAGCCCTTCATCTCTGGCGCCATCTCCAAGACCATCAACATGCCGAATGCCGCAACCGTCGCCGCATGTGGTGAAAGCTACCTGACGAGCTGGAAACTCGGCCTGAAGGCCAATGCACTCTATCGCGATGGCTCCAAGCTGAGCCAGCCTCTGGCGTCGTCGGTTCTTGCCATCGAAGATGATGAGGACGATGAGCTGGAGACGATTGCCGCCGCGCCGGTAGCCCAGCGCTCCGCCATTGTCGCCGAGCGTATCGTCGAAAAGATCGTCGAACGCGTCATCCACCAGCAACGTCAAGAGCGCGAGAAACTGCCGCAACGCCGCAAAGGCTACACCCAGAAGGCGATAGTTGGCGGTCATAAGGTCTATCTGCGTACCGGCGAATATGAAGATGGCCGCCCAGGCGAGATCTTTATCGACATGCATAAGGAAGGCGCGGCCTTCCGTTCGCTGATGAATAATTTCGCCATCGCGATTTCCATCGGTCTGCAATATGGCGTGCCACTTGAGGAGTTCGTGGAAGCCTTCACCTTTACCCGGTTTGAGCCTGCGGGCATTGTCATCGGCAATGACTCCATCAAGAACGCCACCAGCATTCTCGATTATATTTTCCGCGAACTGGCGGTTTCCTATCTTGGTCGCAACGATCTCGCGCATGTACCGCCGGCCAAGGACGAGGATCTGGGCAATGGCGATGCAACCCAGACTTCGCGGGCGCCGACCGAACTCGCCCGCGCGGTGTCGAGCGGCTTCGTGCGCGGCAAAAGCCTCATCGTCGTTGAGGGGGGGGCCGCGCGCAAGCTCGAGCTTCATGCCGAGCACGCAGAGGTCCTTGAGCATGTCCATGCCCTGACCGAAGATCTGGAGGTCGATGCCGTCTACCATGGGAACGAAGAGGTCCACGAAACCCTCAGCGAGATACGCGCCAGCGTGCTCGAAGCTTCTGGCGAAACCGCGTCAGAGCACACGCATCACCGCAGTGGCGAAAAGGAGCTATATGCCCGCCGCTCGGCCGAGGCGCGCATGAAGGGCTATGAAGGTGACGCCTGCGGCTCCTGCGGCAATTTCACCCTGGTGCGCAATGGCACCTGCATGAAGTGCAACACCTGCGGTTCGACGAGCGGCTGCAGCTAACGGACTTAAAGTGGGCTGGGCAAGCGGCCGCAGGCAACTGCGGCCGCTTGCGTTTTCTGCGTCCGCTTAGCGCGGAAAGTCTAGCCGACCCGGGCTCGACTTTCTCCGCTCGGAGCTTGCGGATGTAGCCAGGCGTTGGGGCATCGCCACCACCAAGCCTGTCATCATCAGAGCCGCCAGGCCGAAACAGTGTGACGGCCCCGCTCTGCCTACTCCGCCGCTTCGGCGATCTTGGTCTCCGCCCAGCGCAGCACGGGCTTGCGCGCCGCCGCCGTCTCATCCAGACGCTGGCGGGGAGCATAATGGGGGGCCCCTGCAAAGCGTTCCAGCCGCCCCGCCTTTGCCTCCTCTGCAAGCCCGCGCAGAACCGCCACAAAACGGTCGAGCGACTCCTTGGATTCGGATTCGGTTGGCTCAATGAGCATGGCGCCATGGACCACAAGCGGAAAATATATGGTCATCGGATGGTAACCCTCATCGATCATCGCCTTGGCGAAATCGAGCGTGGTGACACCGGTATCGTTGAGGAAGCTGTCATCGAACAGGGCTTCATGCATGCACGGGCCTTCTCCAAAGGGCGCGGTCATGACATCCTTAAGAGATGACAATACATAATTCGCTGACAGCACGGCGTCCTCGCTGGCCTGGCGAATGCCATCGGCGCCATGGCTGAGCATATAGCTGAGCGCACGCACGAACATACCCATCTGGCCGTGGAAGGCGCACATGCGTCCGAAGGGGTCACTGTCACCGGATAATGCGGATCGGTCTTCGATGAGCCGCAGTCCGTGAGCGTCACTGACGAGCAGAGGCAGTGGCGCGAAAGGTGCGAGAGCCTTGGACAATACGACCGGCCCGGCCCCCGGACCACCACCGCCATGAGGTGTCGAAAATGTCTTGTGCAGGTTGATGTGCATGGCATCAACACCGAGGTCTCCGGGACGCACCCGCCCGGCAATGGCGTTGAAATTTGCCCCATCACAATAGAAAAACGCACCTACCTGGTGCACCGCCTCCGCAACCTCCAGAATGCGGCGCTCGAACAGGCCACAAGTATTGGGGTTGGTCAGCATGATGGCGGCTACATCGGTATCGAGCTTGGCGCGCAACGCCTCGATATTCACATGGCCATCGCCACTGGCGGAAATCTGATCGACGCGAAAGCCGGCGAAGGCCGCAGTTGCCGGATTGGTACCGTGGGCGGATTCAGGGACCAGGACGCGCGGACGGTGTTCTGCACGCGCGGCAATAGCGGCCTTGATCGCCAGCATCCCACAGAGTTCGCCATGCGCACCCGCTTTGGGCGACATCGCTACCGCAGGCATGCCGGTCAATTCCATCAACCAATGCATCAACTCCTGGATCAGCTGCAGCGCGCCCTGAACAGTCTGCTGGGGCTGCAGCGGATGCAGGTCAGAGAATCCTGGCAGGCGTGCCATCTTCTCGTTCAGACGGGGATTATGCTTCATGGTGCAGGAGCCCAAGGGATAAAGCCCCGTGTCAATCGCGTAATTGTTGCGTGACAGCCTTACGTAATGGCGCACCACTTCCGGCTCAGACAGGCCGGGCAGACCGATTTTCCGCCGCCGCTCGAGCCCACCCAGGCGCGCAGTATGGGCTGGAGCCTCCGGCACATCGACACCGCACATGCCGTCACGGCCAAGCTCAAAAATCAGCTTCTCCTCGTGATCGAGGCCATGATCGCCTGACAGAGTGGGTGGCAACGTAGCACCGGAGATGCCTGCGGTGGTCGGGCGGCCCTGATTATTCATGGTCATGAGAGCACCTTGGCAAGAGCAAGAGCATAGGTCTCGATATCGTCCGTGGAATTGGTTTCGGTCGCCGCCACGATCAGCAGCGACTGCGCCGCGCTGTCGTCGGGAAACAAGCGGCTGGCCGGAACCCCGCCGAGGACATTCTGCTCGACCAAGGCATCGATCACCACCTTGGCGGGCCGCGGCAAGCGCAGCGTAAACTCGTTGAAGAAGGTCTGGGTGACGAGTTCGACGCCCCTGATGGCGGAAAGCCGCTCGGCCAACAGCACTGCGCGAGCGTGATTGAGACGCGCCAGGCGGGCAAAACCCTCTTCACCCAAAAGCGACAGATGGATGGTGAATGCCAGCGCGCACAGCCCCGAATTGGTGCAGATATTGCTCGTAGCCTTTTCGCGCCGGATGTGCTGCTCGCGGGTAGATAGGGTCAACACATAACCGCGGCGACCCGCTGCATCGACGGTCTCGCCAGCGAGCCGTCCAGGTATCTGGCGCAGAAATTTCTCGCGCGTGGCAAACAGCCCCACATAGGGCCCGCCAAAATTAAGACCGTTGCCAATCGACTGCCCTTCTGCGGCAACAATATCGGCTCCCATCGCCCCAGGCGCTTCGATCAGTCCAAGCGAAACCACCTCGTTCATAACCGCGATTAGTAATGCGCCCCTGGCATGGGCAGCCTCCGCGAGGGGGCGCAGATCGTGCAAAAGGCCGAATACATCCGGACTCTGTACCACCACGCAGGCAGTCTCGCCGTCGATCAGTTGTGCGAGCTCTTCGCGCTCACCGGGGCGACGCGGCGCGGCGATGATTTCGCCACCGGACAACTTTGCGAGGGTCGAAATGGTCGCGGCGTAGTGGGGATGAAGGCCGCCACACAGCACCACCTTGGCGCGCCTTGTGATACGCCGGGCCATTTCGACCGCCTCAGCCGCTGCGGTCGAGCCATCATAGAGGGAAGCGTTGGCCACCTCCATGCCCGTCAGCATCGCCACTTGGGTCTGGAACTCAAACAGGTATTGCAGCGTGCCCTGGCTGATCTCGGGCTGATAGGGGGTGTAGGAGGTCAGAAACTCGGAGCGCTGGATCAGGTGATCGACGCTGGCCGGAACATGGTGCCGATACGCTCCTGAGCCGCAAAAAAACGCTGCCGATCCTGCCGACAGGTTCTTGGCGGCAAGCCTGGACAGGTGACGCTCAACCTCAAGTTCTCCCTGTCCGTCGGGCAGCGCAAAACGCCCACGGTCGATGACGGCAGCAGAGGGAACGTCGACAAAAAGATCATCGATGCTTTTCGCACCAATGCGCGCCAGCATTGCTGTGCGGTCATCGTGCGTCAAAGGCAGATAACGCATGGGCTCAGGCTTCCTTCACAAAGGCATCGTAGTCGCCCAGCCGCATCAGGCCTTCAAATTCACTGCGGTCAGCTATTTTGAGCTTGAAGAACCAGCCGGCGCCCTCCGGATCGGCATTGACCCCGGCCGGATCGTCAGTGAGCGCTCCATTGATCTCCTGAACCTCACCCCCCACGGGGGCAAACACGTCTGACGCAGCCTTGACGCTCTCCACCACCGCAGCCTCGCCATGCGCTGTCAAGTTCCGGCCCACCTCCGGCAGCTCGACAAACACCACGTCGCCCAGTTGTTCGGCGGCGTGGCGGGTAATGCCAATGGTGGCGATGTCGCCCTCCAGCCGCACCCATTCATGGTCCTTGCTAAATCGGGTCTCGCTCATCTCTTCCTCTTAACGTTTGTAGCGATTGGGTACGAAGGGCAGCGCCGCAACCTGCGCGGCAAGTGCCTTGCCACGAACCATAATGTCGAGCTCGCAGCCATCCTCGGCAAAGGCAGGCGGCACATAGCCCATGGCGATTGGTGCATTGAGTGAAGGCGAAAATCCGCCTGAGGTAACCCGGCCGATGATTTGCCCGTCGCGACTGGCAATATCCGCGCCCTCACGCCCAGGAGCTCGCCCGCTAAGACGCAAGCCAACGCGCCGACGCGGCGCGCCGTCGAACAGCTGCCCCATGATTTTGGGCGCCGCTGGAAAATCCCGGTCGAGCTTGCGTCGCTTGGCGATGGCCCAGACCAGATTGGCTTCCACCGGGCTCGTGGTCTCATCGATATCATGGCCGTATAGGCAAAGACCTGCCTCCAGGCGCAAAGAGTCCCGCGCGCCCAGACCGATCGGCAGGACCTCTGGCTCAGCCAGCAATGCGCGGGCCACCCTCTGGGCCTCCGCAGCGTGCACCGAAATCTCAAACCCATCCTCGCCGGTGTAGCCGGAGCGCGAGATATGACAGGCAATCCCGTCAAAGCTGGCGCTTGAGGCGGCCATGAAGGACAGCGCCTCCGCCTGTGGACAATGGCGCCCCAGCGCGGCGGCGGCCTTGGGGCCCTGCAGCGCCAGCAAAGCGCGATCCTCGAAGGGTAAAAGTTCCACGGCCGGTGGCAGGCGTGCCCGCACATAGGCGTCATCCACCACCTTGCGCGCGCCGTTGAACACCAGACCGAGCCGCCCGTCCTCGGCGGTGCGTGTGACCATCAGGTCATCCACCATGCCGCCCTCCGCATTGAGGAGCATGGTGTAACGCATGCGTCCGGCCCCAAGACCGACGATGTCACCGGGGGTGAGCGCCTCCAGCGCCTTCGCGGTGGTGGCATGGTCTGGCCCGACAAGCTGACGCTGGCCCATATGCGAAACATCAAACAGACCGGCGGCTGCGCGGGTATGCAGATGCTCCTTCATGATCCCGCTCGGGTAGTAAACCGCAAGCGCATAGCCGGCAAACTCGACCATTTTGCCGCCGAGCTCGACGTGCAGATCATAAAGCGGCGTACGCTTAAGTGTAGAAGTGGCGTCCATGTGCAGTCCGATCAACAGCTGATAGCGGCGCGGACGGCGCAACCCTGCGACCGGACACGCGCCCCTCTGTCATCAGACCTGAGAGATTTCCCGGCACAGTCTAGCCGGGATTACCCCTTCGGTGGGCGCAACCTCAGGGCGGCGCCACTTTCCAGAGATTCAACCCCTTCGCGGTCCTTTTGCCTGAGAGTTTCCGGGGCGGTTGCTCCTTCGGCGCCTTGCAGCCAGACCTCATGGCAGCAGGGGCTCTCCCGCGAGGGAGTATGTGATGGCCGGCCGGCCGCGCCTCCCGGCGGGGTCGGACGTCGCTGGGGATCATAGTCGCCAATCGGCAGCAGTCAATCTGAGGCGACGACCGGCGAGGACAAATGGCATCGGCGCGCGGATGATCCACAACCTTCCGCACCGCGGAGACAGAACAACGCAGGCTGCCCGCCATGTCCTACATACGCGCCGGAACCTCTATACCAAGCAGATCGAGCACCTTGGTGAGCACCGCCAGCGTCAGGCGCGCCAGCTCCAGACGCGCCACTCGGACGCTGCGATCCTCTTCTGCGAGAATATGGCGGGCGGCGTAAACGCGTGAAAAGCGTTGGGCAAGCTCGAAGGCATAGTCACACAGGATGTTGGGCGCACGCCGCTCTTCGGCGCTCGCCATCGCCTCGCCGAGGAGCAGCAGCTGCAGCATCAGAGCGCGTTCCTCGACCGAATCAAGGACATGTGCACTCTCCTCCTCCAGCTCCGCAGTCGCAGCCTTGCGCAGGATCGATTGGATGCGGACAGCGGCATATTGCAGATAGGGACCGGTCTTGCCTTCAAAGCGCATAAAGCGATTGAGGTCGAAGACGTAGTCCGTCGTGCGATGATTGGACAGATCGGCAAACTTGATCGCCGCGATGCCCACTTGGCGCGCGATCTCGGCCCGTTCGTCGTCGCCGTAATCCGCCGCCAAACCCGCCTCCGCGAGCCGCTTCAGAGCTTCGTCCTTGGCCATCGCGATAAGTTCGTAAAGCTTCATCACGCCGCCGGCACGCGTCTTGAACGGTTTGCCGTCGGGCCCGTTCATGGTGCCAAAACCGGCATGCTCCAATTGGGCTCTCCGGACCAGGCCCGCTTTGCGGGCGGCGCGAAAGACTTGCTCGAAATGTACGTGCTGCCGCTGGTCGACGATGTAGAGAATAAGATCGGGGTCCTGACGGCTGACCCGGGCAAGAATGGTAGCAAGATCGGTGGTGCCATAGAGCACCGCACCATCCGACTTGAGGAGCAGAAGCGGCGGGATCTCCTTTTTGTCGCCGGGTTCTGCAACCGCCATCACCAGCGCGCCCTCGCTCAGGACCGCAAGCCCGCGACGCTTGAGATCAGCGATCATGTCGCCGATGAGCGGATCGGCGTCAGATTCACCCTTCCATTCATCAAAATGCACGCCGAGCGATGAGAATTCGCGGGTCAAGCCCTCCTCGGAAACCCGGACAAAATGCTGCCACAGGGCGCGGTAGCCGGGGCGCCCAGCCTGCAGTTCAGCCGTCGCGAGGCGGGCCGCCTCTAGCCGCGCCGGATCGGCCTTACAGGCCGCAGCTGCCGCGGGATAAAGCGCTTCCAGATCGTCCATGCTCACCGGCGAGACAGCGGGATAAGGTCCTTCGTGGCGGGCATCGAAATAGACCGGCGCCAAGCCCCGGATTTGGATCTCCGAGATCAGCTGTCCCATCTGCAACCCCCAGTCGCCCAGATGAACATCACTGATCACCCGCCAGCCATTGGCGCGAAACAGCCGCTGCAGACAGTCGCCGATGATCGATGAGCGCAGATGACCGACATGCATGGGCTTAGCAACATTGGGCCCGCCGAAATCCAGCATGGCGAGCCGCCCGCCGCCGGTCTGAGGCGCCCCGAGCAGAGCGCTGCGCAGTTGCATGCGCAGACGGCTTTGGAGTTCCGCATCGCGGACATCGAGATTGATGAAGCCCGGCCCGGCGACCGCGATGCGTGCCAGGAGCGGATCGTGCTCCAGCCTTTGGGCAAGGCGCGTCGCCAGTTCGCGCGGGTTGACCCCTTGAGCCTTGGCTGCAGCCAGTGCGCCGTTGCATTGAAACTGCGCCAGATCGGGGCGATCGGCTAGGCGCACCTGGCCGAGTTCCGCGGCCAGGCCCTCGGCAACAAAGGCTGCGGACACACGCTGCGACAGGTCCTCGAGGAGGCCCATCAGAGCCCTTCCTTACGATTATATTCAAGCTCGCGCTGGTTCAGCTGGAGCCCGGCGAGCAACTGATAGTCAAAGGCCATCTTGTCGAGCGAGACGTGGATTTCCGCAGAGCTGATATGGTCATCAAAAGTCGTGGTGGTCTGGCCGGGAGCAAAGTGGAAGCGGATGGTGAAGATCCGCTTGGCGGTAATGTCTGCGCCACTGTGGATTGCCACGAAATACGGAACACTGTAGGTGACCGCGGATGCTGACGGGCTCCGAGTGGCGCGAAATTGCAGGGTCAATGTGGAATCGACGGTGCGAGTCTTGTTGTGCAAAGTGCAGTCGGTACTCACTCCGGTCAGCTCCACGCGATAAAGCATGTGGGCCGGGTCCTCGCTGGTACCCGGGGCAAATTTGGTCAGGGACGACGCGTCGACGAGGCCGGCGGCCGTCGGACAGGAAGGGTTAACATTGCTCGCACAGCCCGACAGGGCTGCGCAGGCGGCAAGGGCCGCGATGGCTGACAGCAGAACTTTGCGCAACATTTCTCTCACATTCGATCCGGCTGCGTGGGCGCATATGCCTCCCTACGCACCGAATGGCTTGCCCGCGACATGGGACCATCCCACTTCCGCTTGACTTTTTAGGTGCCCGGGCCGACTCCATGGCCAAGTCCCGCGGGCGCGGGACTGTAACCAAGCGGAACAGCCATGGGAAGCGCAGACCATCTTCGCGAGGGCCTCTCGCCATCATCTGACAAGCCGCATCTGACCCTGTTGCTTGCAGCCCCCCGGGGGTTTTGCGCGGGCGTCGAGCGGGCCATCCGAATCGTCGAGCTGGCACTCGAAAAATACGGCGCCCCGGTCTATGTACGCCATGAAATCGTCCACAATCGCTTTGTCGTCGAGCGCCTCGAGAAGCTTGGCGCGGTCTTTGTCGAGGAACTGAACGAGGTCCCGGAGGGGGCGCGTGTCATATTTTCGGCTCATGGCGTCCCCAAATCGGTCCCGGCCGAAGCCCAGTCCCGCCAGCTTCATTATTTTGACGCGACCTGCCCGCTTGTTTCCAAGGTACACGTCGAAGCCGAGCGTCACCACAAGGCTGGCCATGAGATTGTGCTGATCGGTCACGCCGGCCACCCCGAGGTCGAAGGCACGATGGGTCAGCTTCCTGCTGGCTCGATCAGCCTCGTGGAAACCGTCGCGGATGTCGACGCGTTCAAGCCGCGCGACGCCAGGCGACTTGCCTATATCACGCAGACGACCTTGAGCGTCGATGACACCGCCGAAATGGTTGCCCGTCTGCGCCAGCGCTTTCCGGACATCGCGGGCCCGCACAAGGAAGACATCTGCTATGCCACGACCAATCGCCAGGAGGCGATGAAGGCGATCGCTCCGCGCGCCGACGTCGTGTTCGTGGTGGGGGCACCGAACTCCTCAAATTCGATGCGCCTGGTTGAGGTAGCGCTGCGCTCCGGTGCCAAGCAAGCCACCCTGATCCAGCGGGCAAGCGATATTGACTGGTCGCTCGTAGACCAGGCCAAGGTCATCGGCCTGTCGGCTGGCGCATCAGCACCGGAACTCCTGGTCGAGCAGGTTATTTCCGCCTTCCAGGAACGTTACCGCCTCGATGTCGAAGAAACCCGCGTCACCCGTGAAGACGTGATCTTCAACGTGCCGCGCGCCCTCGCATCCTAACCCAGATCCCTGCGCATGGCGGTTTACACCGAGGTATCCTTCGAGGTTTTGGAGGCGTTGCTCGAACACTACGATATCGGTGCGCCGACCAGCTTCAAAGGCATCGCCGAGGGCGTGGAGAATTCCAACTATCTGCTCCAAACGACCAAGGGCAATTTCATACTCACCCTCTACGAAAAGCGTGTGGCCGCCACAGATTTGCCCTTCTTCCTGTCGCTCATGCGCCACCTGGCGGCGCAGGGACTGCCCTGCCCGCTTCCTGTCATGAGCAAATCGGGTGCCACGACGGCACAGGTCAATGGCCGGCCCGCAGCCATCCTGACCTTTCTGGAGGGGTTTTCCCTGCGTCGTCCCCAGCCTGCCCAGTGCCATGCCGCGGGTGAAGCGCTGGCACAGCTGCATGTGGCCGGACAGAGTTTCGGCATGACCCGTCCAAACGCACTGGGACCTTCAGGCTGGCACGCGCTTGTCGAGGCCACACGCAACGAAGCGGATCGGGTCCAAGAGGGTCTTGCCGCGCTGATCACGCGAAGCCATGACGAACTTCTCGCCAGCTGGCCCCATGGGCTCGCGAGCGGCATCATTCATGCCGATCTGTTTCCCGACAATGTCTTGTTTGTCCACGGCGCCGTATCTGGTCTCATCGATTTCTATTTTGCCTGCAATGATGCCCTTGCCTACGATCTTGCAGTAATGCTGAACGCCTGGTGTTTCGAAGGTGACGGTAGCTTTAACGTGACCAAGTCCAGGGCGCTGCTCAAGGGTTACCGCCGGGTGCGCGAGCTGGATGCGGCCGAACTGGCCGCGATGCCTGTGTTATGCGCCGGCGCCGCATTGCGCTTTACCTTGACGCGACTTTACGACTGGCTGCACCCCGATCCGGGTGCATTCGTACGGCCCAAGGATCCACGCGAATTCGCACGGGCCTTGCGCTTCCATCTGTCCGTCAGGAGCGCGGGAGAGTACGGGATTTGAGCACACTGATCGAAATATTCACGGATGGCGCCTGCTCCGGCAATCCAGGACCAGGAGGCTGGGCCGCCATTCTACGCGCTGGTTCTCATGAGAAGGAAATCTCTGGCGGGGAACCTCTGACCACCAACAACCGCATGGAAATGCAGGCCGCCATCAGCGCCTTGGCGGCCCTGCGCCAGCCAAGTCAGGTCGTGCTCCATACCGATTCAAGATACCTGCTCGACGGCATCACACAATGGCTGCCACGCTGGAAGGCAAGAGGCTGGAAAACGTCGGATAACAAGCCAGTCAAGAATGAAGATCTGTGGCGCGCCCTTGACACCCAATCGCAGCGTCACCGCGTCGAATGGCGCTGGGTGCGCGGCCACAATGATCACGTTGAGAACGAGCGTGCCGACGCCCTCGCCCGGGCCGCGATACCCCGTTGATGCATGCGCTCTGACGGGCGCACAGGCTGCCAGGCTTTGGCGCGCAACCGCGCCAAAGCCGTGATGCAGGGCGCGCTTTACAGGTGCTTGAGCATGTACTCGGCGCTCGACACCTCGAAGGCACCCGGCTCTTCCACATAGAGCTGCTTGACCACGCCGTTGTCCACCACCATGGCGTAACGCTGGCTGCGTTCGCCCATGCCGAACTTGCTGCCATCGAGCGTCAACCCAACCTTGCGGGTAAACTCACCATTGCCGTCGGCCAGCATGTGAACATTGTCACCAACGCCCTGGTCCTTGCCCCAGGCTCCCATCACGAATGCGTCGTTGACCGAGATGCAGGCAATCTCATTGATGCCCTTGTTCTTAAGTTCCTGGGCGTGCTGCACAAAGCCCGGCAGATGCTTGGCCGAACAGGTTGGCGTAAAGGCACCCGGCAGCGCGAACAGCGCCACTTTCTTGCCGCCGAAGAAATCGTCGGTCTTTATTGGGGTCGGTGACCCGTTCTTCATTTCGAGAAGGGTTGCACTGGGAAGTTTCTCGCCCACTTTGATGGTCATCGTGATGCTCCTCTTGGGATGAACAAATGCCCGCCCCCGCGCTTGTAACCCAGTCGCCTTGGCTAAGAAAGCCCACCGTCGGGGTTTGCCACGCCGCCGGCATGGCACTCAAGTTTCACTGGCAGCATTCCGCGGCCGTGTTAGGTTTAGCGCATGGTAGGACGTGCGACGATGACAATCCAGGGCGAGAGCTTCCTTGAAGGCAAGCTGCTGATTGCCCTGCCCGGAATGGGCGACGAGCGGTTCGAGAAGAGCGTCATTTTCATGTGCGCCCATTCGCTTGATAGCGGCGCCATGGGGCTCTGCATTAATCGCCCGATCGATGGTCTTAACTTTCGTGAACTGGCGAGCCGGCTGGAATTGATGACCACCCCGGCGACACCGGATTTTCCCATTCTCCTTGGTGGGCCCATGGATACTGGCCGGGGCTTTGTGCTGCATTCTTCGGACTATGAGAGCGATGACTCGACGCTGCCCATCACCGAGACCATTTCCCTGACTGCGACATTGGATATCTTGCGGGCGCTCGCTGCCGGCGAAGGCCCACGACAGGCGCTGTTCGCCCTCGGCTATGCGGGCTGGCGCGAAGGCCAGATCGAGGATGAGATCCGAGCCAATGCCTGGATCCATTGTGACGCTGATGACACCTTGCTGTTCGAAACCCCACATGCCGAGATCTGGTCCGCAGCGCTCGCCAAGCTCGGCATCGACATGTCCGGTCTGAGTGCCCTGAACGGTCGGGCCTGAACCTCGGCGACAGCTCAATCGCCCAGGGCCCTGATCTATGACTGCCCGCCCGAGTGCTGAGCCACGAAGTTCTGCACTTCGGCCGCGGGCATGGCCGAGCTGAAGAGGAATCCCTGCGCCAGGCGACATCCCATCTGGCTCAGCTTTTCTACCTCCTCCTCCTGTTCCACCCCCTCAACGACGACATGGCGGTCCAGTTCCGCGGCCATCCGGATAATAGAAGCCAGGATCACATCCGCGTCCTTTCCCGCCTTGCCGCGGACGAGAAAGCTACGGTCAATCTTCAGAGCGTCAAAGGGCAATGCACTTAGCTGGCTGAGATTGGAAAGCCCGGTGCCGAAATCGTCGATGGCCAGCACAGCACCGGCCTTTTTCAGGCGCTCGAGAGCGGACAGATCGGCCCCTTCCCCTGCGATCGCGCTTTCGGTGATTTCGAGGCAAAGCGAGCCGACAGGCAACTGATGACGCGACAGTGCCTCCGCTACGAGCTGCGCCAACTGCTCATCAAACAGCTGCCGACGCGAGACATTGACGCTGACAAAGAGTGCAGGATCTGTTGTGAACTGGTTGCGCCAGCGAGCCAGGTCCTGCGCCGCGCGCGCGATGGCAAAGCGCCCCAGCGCCACAATCAGACCGCTTTCCTCGCTGTGCGCGATGAAGTCAGAGGGCCAGATCATGCCGCGTTCGGGATGGTGCCAGCGCAGCAGCGCCTCGAAGCCGGCAACGGTGCGGTTGGGCAGATGTAGAACGGGTTGATAGAAAAGATCGATCTGACCGTCTTCCAGCGCCCGGCGCAACTCAGTCTCCAGCCTTACCGTATCTTTCGGCACGCTGCCATCCATGTCCGCTGAATAGATCCGCGCACAGCCACCGCCAGCGCGTTTGGCCAGACGCAGAGCCAGCTCCGAATTGCTGATGAGATCGATGGGTTCGACGCAATCTGCGCCGCGCGCCACGCCAATGCTGGCCGGAGCAAAAATGCGCCGGCCATTCTCTGTCAGTGCCGCACCACACAGTTCAACCAGTTCCGCACCGATCTGATTGGCTTCGGTACCGCGGGTATTAAACAGCAAAGCAAAGGCATCGCCTCCTGCGCGGAAAATCTCTGCGCTGCTGGCATAACGACGTACCAGCCGCTCGGCGATATGACGCAGCACCGCATCACCGCCTGAATCACCAAGGCTGGAATGAATGCTCTTGAAGCGATCGATATCGAGCATGGCCAGCACGCTGTCACGCGGGCGGCGACCGAGGCGTTCCACCGCCGCCATGAGTGCCACCCGGTTACCAAGACCAGTCAGCGCATCGCGCAAGGACCGGTCAAGGGACGCAGCCTCGCTCTGCTTACGGGCGGTAATATCGCCAATCAGGCCCTGACAGAGCGTGGCATACTCGGCCCCGCCCTGCATGCTCGCCCGCAGTTCCAGCCAGCCATAGCGGCCGGATTCATGGCGGACGCGGAATTCAATGCGGAAGGCAAGCCCCGGATGGTTGCGATAATCACTCAGAGCTTGCTTGTAGATCATCCTGTCATCGGGATGGATGCGCGAAAGAAAACTCGGATGGCCGAGGTCTAGCTGCTGGCGAGGCAGGCCAAGCAGGACCGCACTATCGGCAGAAAGCTGCAGCGTGTCGGTTGAGAAATCGAGCTCGTAGACACCCTGATGGGAGGCAGCGATCGCGGCCTGGAATTGCGATGCCGCATCGCTCCCGGGCGGGCGGGCTTCGCCACGATAGGGTCGCGAGGACGGCGTGCCGAACAGTCCCAAGCCTTCCCCTGAGGCCACCGCCAGCGCCACCAGCACCGCACCTGCGGCGGCAAAGCCGCCGATAATCTTCGATGCCAGAGGATTACCATGAAAGAACCCGAACGCCGTCAATGCGGCTGCCATCTCCACGAGAGCAAAGACAGCGGCACTCGGCGCCAACACCCGTGCGGCCTGCAATCCACCAGCCCCCCTACGCACCAGATAGGCGGACAGCGCCGCCGCTCCGACAACCGTCAGCGCGCTGACGGCGAGTGCTGCGCCCGGGGCTCCTGCCAGGGCAAGGAAAGAAAGGCCAGCAAGCCCTCCAGCCGCAAGGCGGCGATAACGGCCATATTCGGGCCACACGTCGGAATAAGGCGCCACGGCCCCCACGAATTTGAGCGCGGCAAGCAGTGTCAGCCCCTCAATGAGCGCGATCAGGCCATAAGGCCCGCCCATCGGCATGATCATCGCCCGTGCAAGCAACCCCGTCGATGCCATCCAGAAGAGGAATACCCCAAGAAGTGTCAGTGCGGCCCAGCGCGCAGCAACATGTCCGGTCATCGCGGCGAGGCCGCCTGTGATCGCGGCGGCGGCCGCGATCAGCCCGCCGATCGCGGCAATGAAAATCGCCAGTCGACGGTGATAGGCAACGAGCGCCGGCTCGCTCCACGCCAGCACCGAGGGCGGATTATCAGCATTAAGGACCCGCAGCGCCAGCGCTGCCGTGGTCTGTGCTGGAACCGTCACGCGAAAGGCATGATCGCCCAGGGCATGTTCCCGCACGATGCTGATGCCTCCGTCTGAACTGGCCACCTGCAGGATGCGCGCCGGGGTCTGAGGCGGCCAAAGGCGGGCGAGCGAATCGGCAGATTCGGTGGCGAGAAGGACACGCGTGATGGGATGCAGGGATGGATTGGAGATGCGGGTGATGTACCACTTCGACCCGTCGGTATCGGCAGCGCCTGCCGCGTGATAGGGCGACAAAGCGCCTTTGAGCTCGAGCGCAGCTTCCGGACGGTTGAGATTGAGAGCATGATGCGCTCGAAGTGGCCTAGCCGCTGCAAACGCAAGCCGGTCCGGCCCAAGCAGCATGACGGCCAACACCGCAATCATGCTTAGAGCACAGGACAAAAATTCCCGTTGCCCGCGGCACTGCCATCTCAACCTCGTCACCTTACCCGCGCCATCCTGTTTGATCGCCCACATCACCTGCCAGCTTGCCCGCAGGCGAGCCCAACGCGCTCAAGCTGCACTCTTTCGTCCTTCTGCGATACCACGCTTTGACGCCTACACCTTTGGCCAAGGTTCGTCCTCGAGCAGGCCGAAGAGGACATGATCACGCCATTCGCCATTGATCTGCAAATAGCGCAAGGCAAGTCCTTCCTCGCGGAATCCTGCCTTGGCCAAAAGTGCCCGCGAGGCATTGTTATCGGGCAGGCAGGCAGCTTCGATGCGATGAAGTCCGAGCGTCTCAAAAATGAATGGCACCATCGCTACCACCGCCTCGAAGGTGTAGCCATGGCGGGCAAATGGCAGGCCCGACCAATAGCCCATGGCGCAGGTCTGAACCACTCCCCGCCGCACATTGGACAGGGTTACACCGCCGGTCAGGGCGTCATCGTCCTGGCGGAAAACAAGAAAGGCATAGGCCTGATCCTGGCGCGCGTCATGATGATAGCGCTTGAGCCGCCGGCGGAAGGCAGCTTTGCTGAGTTCATCATCGCTCCAGAGGGGCTCCCAAGGCTCCAGAAACGCCCGGCTGTCACCGCGCAGCCGTGCCCACGCGGCGTAATCGGCCATTCGCGGATAGCGCAGATAGATGCGCCGTCCACGTAACACCGGCTGCTGACCGCCGGGAAAGGTAAGACCGCGCATAAACGCCATAGCCCGCCTCAGCGAGATCCGAACCGCGCTGCAAATCTATCGTAGGTTTCTACACGTTCAATCGGCCCCAGCGCCACCAAAGAGGGCTGGTCGGTCTCAATCACTCGAGCCGCAAACCGCCGTACCGCCTCCACGTCGACCGCCTCCAGCTCTCTAACCAGCTCCTCAACGGGCAACACCCGGCCAAAATTGAGCATGTGGCTCGCGATTTGCTCAGCGCGCGCGGCTGGCCGTTCCAGCCCCATCAAGAGGCCGGCGCGCAGCTGTGCTTTGGCGCGCTCAACCTCATCCACGCTCAACGAAGCGGCGATGTCCGCCATCTGTCCGGCGACCACCTGCGACAGCTCCGCCGCAGCGTCCGGGCCAGTACCGGCATAGATACCAATCATGCCGCCATCACGGAAACTGTTGAGAAAAGCGTAGACCGAGTAGCACAGCCCGCGCTTTTCCCGCACTTCCTGAAAGAGCCGCGAGGACATGCCACCGCCGAGCGCCGTGACATAGACCTGGGCCACGTAGTTCAGCGGGTCCGCAGAGCCGATACCGGGAAAGCCGAAGGTGATGTGAACCTGTTCATGATCTTCGGCAAGACGCAGATCACCGCCAGCGTAACGCGCCGGTGCAGGTTTGGGGACGCTGCCAGTCGGAAGCGTCGCGAATTTTTCTTCGGCCAGTCTCAGGATTTCCTCATGGCGAACAGCACCGGAGGCGATCAGTACCATCTGCTCGGCACGATAATGGCCAGCCATGTAGTTGCGCAGCGCCGGCTCGCCAAAACCGCTGACCGTGTCTTCATTGCCAAGAATGGGAAACCCCATAGGCTGATCAGGATAGGCGGTCGCCTGCAAGTGATCGAAGATGATCTCGTCAGGGGTATCGCGCGCCTGCCCCAGTTCTTGGAGCACCACCTGCCGTTCACGCTCGATCTCCTCGGGCAGGAAACTCGGTTCGGTGAGGATGTCAGCAAGAATATCAAGGCCGAGGGCGACATCTGCCTTCAAGGTGCGACCGTGAAAGGCAGTCTGCTCGCGGCTTGTATAGGCGTTCAGATAGCCACCAACCGCTTCGATCTCCTCGACGATGGCGCGCGCCGTGCGCCGGCGTGTGCCTTTGAACGCCATATGCTCAAGCATATGGCTGATACCCATTTCAGCGGCGGTTTCATTGCGCGTTCCGGTATTGACCCACACTCCGAAGGCCGCGCTTTCAAGCCCCGGCATGGGGTCGGTGATAACAGTCAGGCCGCTCTTCAGGCGGGTGATCTCAACGTTCATTTGCTTCCTGCATGTGCGGTGATGAAATCCCGCACCAGATCCAGATCATTGGGCAGTACGGTTTGTCGCTCCTCTCCCTCATAAAGAGCACGAAGGCGCTCGGGCAAGGGAGGTACTTGTCCGGTTGCAGTGCGAACTGCATCCGGGAATTTTGCCGCATGGGCGGTCGCCAGTACCACCAGCGGGCCTTCGCTCGCAAGCCCTTCCGCTGCAGCGAGCGCAACGGCGGTGTGAGGATCAACCAATTGTCCGGTGCGCTCGTAATGGCGGGTTATGGCCGAAAGTGTTTGTCTATCGCTGATCGCCACTGCGTCATAGCGGGCACGCAGATTTTCCAGGGCCGGAGAGGCAATGGTGAGACTGCGATGCTGTGCGAACTGCTCCATCGCCGTCCGGCACGTGCCGGCATCGCGTGCGAAGGCCTCAAATAGCGCCCGCTCGAAATTGCTGGCGACCTGAATGTCCATAGAGGGGCTCAGCGTCGGCCGCGCGTCTCCTGCCGCATAGATCCCGGTCGCAAAAGTGCGGGCGAGAATATCATTGGCATTGGTTGCAACGATCAGACGCTCGACCGGTAGTCCCATGCGCATCGCCGCTTCACCGGCAAAGACATCGCCGAAATTTCCCGTCGGCACAACAAATGTCGGCGCCGCACCGAGCGCCGCTGTCGCGGTAAAATAATAAACCGCCTGTGCGGCGATGCGTACGAAATTAATGGAGTTGACCGCTGTCAGATTTTGCTGTGCTGCAAAGTCGCGATCCGCAAACAATGCCTTCACGATCGCCTGGGCATCGTCGAAACTGCCCTGGAGTGCGATATTGTGCACATTGGCTTGACGGCAGGTGGTCATCTGGCGGCGCTGAACCTCGCTGACCCGCCCCAGGGGATGAATAACAAAAAGCTCAATTCCTTCGCGCCCGCCCAATGCCGCGATGGCTGCGGATCCGGTATCGCCCGAGGTTGCTGCCAGCACCGTCGCACGCTGTCCGCGCCGGCGCAGGGCTTGGGCGAGCAGCCTGCCCAAAAGCTGCAGCGCTATATCCTTGAAGGCCAGGGTCGGACCGTGAAACAGCTCGAGGAGAAAGCGCCCGTCTGCGATCTCGCGCAAGGGCGCCACCTCCTTGGTCGCAAAATCGGCGTAAGCGAGCGGAATTTCGCGATCGAGCACCTCCGCGCCCAAATCGTCCAGAAGCCGGCCAAGTATCTCGCGGGCCACCTGTGCATAGGGTTTTCCACGGAAGCCGGCGATATCCTCACGCGACAGCTGCGGCCAGGATTGGGGCAAAAACAGGCCCCCATCTGGTGCCAAGCCGGATATGAGAACGTCTTCACTTCCCTGGGCCGGCGAGCGACCACGCGTCGAGACATATTTGAGGTGCTCGCCCATATGGGGTCGTACTTTCACAATTTGAGGGGCCAGCGCCTAATCGCGCCACTCCAAACGTCCCTGGTTGAGATGATAGAGCACATAGACGCCTAAAAGTCCCAGCGCCAGTGCAAACCAGGTTATCGCATATCCCAGGTGTTCATTGTGAAAATGGACAATCGTCTGCCCCCCCTTGGGCCAGCCACCTGGGTTTGGGGTCGCGTCGGCTTCAAGCAGGACGGGCGCGATCAGCTTGACGCCGTCAGCCCGCGCAATGCCTTGCGCGTCACGTACGAACCATTCGCGGGCTTTGACCTCAGGGGCCGGGGTGAAGAGGCCGGGCCGGTAGCTGTGGCGCCATATCCCGACGACGCGTACCGTCCCCTTCAGTTCGCCAGCAGGCCTGGTGTTCGCATCTTTGAGCGCAAGGGGAATGTAGCCTCTGTCCACCATAATGGCCCGTCCGCCCTCTCCCTCCACGATAAAGGGAGTGAGCACATGATAGACCGGCCGCTCAGCCGTCACGGTGTAGACATAGACTTCTTTGCTGTTCTCGAAATGGCCAACCAGCGCCACGCGGTGATATTGGGCCTTGGCGATACCCATGGCCAGGGCCTGACGCAAGCTCAGCGCGGGCCCCGTCATGTGGTCATGAACAGTATGGATCAGCGCCAGCTTCCAATGCAGGCGCTGGATCTGCCATACCCCCAGACCGATCAGGAGTGCGAGCATGACCGCGAACACCGCCGTCAGCGACGGTACTGGCCGGAAATAGAGCCGCCTCACTTAACCCGTCGTCCCTCCTGGGCCTCGTTGCGATACTGCAGGACCACGAGCAGCGCTTTGGCCAGACGCAGAAATCCCAGGCTGAGCGCCGCAATCCCGGGAATCCATATCACCGCCTGTACCCAAAGCGGCGGTGAAAATGTGAATTCGAGCCAAAGTGCTCCGCCAGCGACAATTGCCCCGACGATCAGAATCCCGAAAACGGCCGGACCGTCGCCGGGATCAAACTGGGTGTAGTCGAGTCCGCACTGCGGACAAGCAGGAGCAAGATCAAGCAGTCTGGAAAACAAGGCACCCTTGCCGCAGCGCGGGCAGCGTCCGCGCAGCGCCTTGGCAAGGGTATCGGCGAAGCTGCCTGAACTTGCCATTCACTGCATCATTGATCCGGCACCCCAGACATAGATGCACATAAACAGGAACAACCAGACGACATCGACAAAATGCCAGTACCAGGCTGCCGCTTCGAACCCGAAGTGCCGATCCGGAGTAAACTGGCCGGCGATCGCCCGCCCCAGACACACCGTCAGAAAAATCGTTCCGACGATGACATGGAAACCATGAAAGCCGGTCGCCATGAAAAAGGTCGAGCCATAGATCGCACCCAGCGTTCCCAACGGATCAGAGAGTTGGGCGTGCGCAAGATCGGTTAGTGGCCCGACTGCCGCACCATTGAAGCCGAAGGTGAAGGGGGCGTTGAGATACTCATGCGCCTGGATTGCGGTGAACGACATGCCAAGCAGTATCGTGATGATGAGCCCCTGGATCGCGCCCTTGCGATCACCCTTCTGCAGCGCGTGATGGGCCCAGGTCACCGTGGTGCCCGAGCACAGCAGCACCAGTGTATTGAGCAGCGGCAGATGCCAGGGATCGATGGTCACAATTCCGCTCGGCGGCCAACCACTCAGGCCAACATCGTGAGGAAAGATTGCCGAGTTGAAGAAGGCCCAGAACCAGGCGACGAAGAACATCACCTCCGAGGCGATGAACAGCACCATGCCATACCGCAGGCCAAGCTTGACCACCGGAGTATGTGCGTGTTCGACAACGGATTCCTTGATGACATCCCGCCACCAGCCGGCCATCGTGTACAGCACCAAGACCGCACCCACGATGAAAATCCAGGGCTTGCCCTCAACCGGAAGCCCCCAGAAATTGGTGTAGTCCTTGTTCATCCAGAACACGGCCCCCACCAGCATCACGAAGGCGCCGAACGAGCCGATGAACGGCCAAGGACTGGGATCAACCAGATGATAGTCGTGTTTGACTTCCGAATGCGCCATGTTCGCTTCCGCCTCTCTAATCCCCTCTTAGAGCCACGACTGCGGCCCCCTCACGCCTCAACCGTAAAAACCCTGGATACGTACCATCGTCATCACGAAGAATAAGACCACAAGACCCGCAAGCACCGCCGCAATGGCGAGATTGCGTCGTTGACGGATCTTGTCATCGTCATGGTTCAGATCTCCCATTGTGCTCACATCCAAGCTCCAAAATGTGCCGATCCGAACGGGGCAATTCCCACCACATGCTCCACCATGAGCGCACCAAACAGCACGAACAGATAGGCGATCGAGACCGCAAAAAGCCGCTTGGCCGCTGGCTCTTTGAGCTCATCCATCTCGTGTAGCACCGCCCAGGCCTCAACGATCATCCAGACGCCAAAAAGCACGGCCACCGCACTGTAGAGCGGACCGGCAAAACCGGCCGCAGCCGGCGCGAGACCCGCGGGAAGCAGAACCAGCGTATAGGCGAAGATGTGGCGCCGTGTGCTTGGCTTACCCCGCACCACCGGCAGCATCGGCACACCTGCCCGCGCATAGTCCTCTGAGCGCCATAGCGACAGCGCCCAAAAATGTGGCGGTGTCCATAGGAAGATCAGCGCCACGAGCAGCAGCGGCGCCAGCGTGAGATTGCCCGACACCGCTGCCCACCCGATGGCCGGAGGCAAAGCTCCGGCAAGACCGCCAATGACAATGTTCTGTGGCGTCCGCCGCTTCAGCCACAAGGTATAAACGCCAACATAAAAGAAAATGGTGAAGGCCAGCAGCGCCGCGGCCATCGTGTTGACCAGAAGCGCCATCACGGTCACCGAGAACACGGCAAGCGCCCAGCCATAAGCAAGCGCATCGCCTTGAGCGACGCGCCCCATAGGTACGGGCCGGGCAGCGGTGCGGGCCATTTTGACGTCGATGTCGGCGTCATAGGCCATATTGAGTGCACCCGAAGCACCGGCGCCCACGGCGATACACAACAAAGCCGTCAGCGCGGTGAACGGATTGATTCCGCCCGGCGCCACCACAATTCCGCACAGGCCGGTAAACACCACCAGACTCATCACCCGCGGCTTCAGCAGCGTGAAAAAGTCAGTCGTTGTCGCAGGCCGCGGCGGATATACGGTGGCAGAAACCATTGCCATGAATGTTTTACCTCTTGGCGTCTATTTGACGACCGGCAGTTCATTAAACTGGTGGAATGGCGGCGGCGACGGCAGGGTCCATTCGAGGGTGGTTGCCCCCACGCCCCACGGATTGTCCCCAGCGCGGCGCTTCTTCAGGAACGCTTCTGCCATCACATACAGGAAGAACAGCGTCGCGAAGCCTGCGATAAAGGCACCGATCGATGAGACAAAATTCCAACCGGCAAATGCGGCCGGATAATCCGCATACCGCCGTGGCATCCCCGCGAGACCAAGGAAGTGCATCGGGAAGAACGCAGTATTGACGCCAACAAAGGTCAACCAGAAATGCATTTTGCCGAGGGTCTCATTGTACATGTATCCCGTGATCTTGGGGAACCAGAAGTACCACCCGGCGAAAATCGCGAACACGGCTCCCAGCGACAGCACGTAGTGGAAGTGCGCGACCACATAGTAGGTGTCCTGCAACACCACATCGACACCAGCATTGGCTAGCACCACGCCAGTCACACCACCGATGGTGAACAGGAAGATGAAGCCGATCGCCCACAGCATGGGTGTACGGAATTCGATCGACCCACCCCACATGGTGGCAATCCAGGAAAACACCTTAATACCGGTCGGTACAGCGATGACCATGGTGGCAAAAACAAAGTAAGCCTTGGTGTCGACGCTGAGCCCTACGGTGTACATGTGATGGGCCCAGACGAAGAAGCCTATGAAGCCGATCGCAACCATCGCGTAGGCCATCCCCAAATATCCAAAAACCGGCTTTTTGGAGAAAGTCGACACGACATGAGAGATCATGCCGAAACCAGGCAGGATCAGGATGTAAACCTCGGGGTGACCGAAGAACCAGAACAGGTGCTGATAGAGGATCGGGTCACCACCACCGGAGGCCTCGAAAAACGCGGTACCAAAATGGCGGTCAGCCAGCAGCATGGTCAATGCGCCGGCCAGTACCGGCAATGACAACAGCAGGAGAAAGGCGGTGACCAGCACACTCCAAACGAACAGCGGCATCTTGTGCAGCGTCATGCCGGGAGCGCGCATGTTGAGAATGGTCGTGATGAAATTGATCGCGCCAAGAATGGAGGACGCACCGGCGATATGAAGGGCAAAGATGACAAAATCCATCGACGGCCCTGGTGAGCCCAGGGTCGACAGCGGCGCATACATTGTCCAGCCGCCGCCCATACCGAGGCCACCTGAGTCACCCTCGACAAACATCGACGCGATCAACAGCGCAAATGAGAAGGGCAACAGCCAGAACGAGATATTGTTCATGCGCGGAAACGCCATGTCTGGCGCACCGATCATGAGCGGCACCAGCCAATTGCCGAAACCGCCAATCATCGCCGGCATGATCATGAAGAAGATCATGATGAGGCCGTGGGCACTGACAAACACATTGTAGGTGTGCGGGTTCGAAAACACCTGCAACCCCGGGTACATCAGCTCGGCGCGCATCACCATTGAGAGAGCGCCACCGAACAGTCCTGCGAAGATCGCGAAGACCAGATACATCGTGCCGATGTCTTTGTGATTGGTGGAATAGACGTAGCGGCGCCAGCCGGTCGGATGACCTGCAGCCTGTGCGTGCACCATGTCTGCCATATGCTCGTCCCCCTGCTTACTAATTATCAAGAGCAGCGAGACGCGTCGCGCCGCTGCTCGTAGCGTTATAGGCGTAGGCCTTGGCGGCCGTGGCCAGCCAATGGCGATATTGCTGCTCCGTCACCACCTTGACCTCGATTGGCATGAAGGCGTGGCGGGCGCCGCACAGTTCGGAGCACTCGCCATAATAGGTACCAACATGCGTGGCCTCAAACCAGGTGTGATTGATGCGCCCTGGCACCGCATCCATCTTGACGCCGAATGATGGCACCGCCCAGCTGTGAATCACGTCGGCGCCAGTGGTCTCGATCTGGATGACCTTGTTAACTGGCACCACCATCGGATGGTCGACCGCCAGCCGATACGGCTCGCCGGCTTTGGCCGCTTCGGCCCTGTCCAGCATCAGCGAATCAAACTGGACCTTCTGGGCCGGATACTTATAGGTCCAGTACCACTGCTTACCGATCGCCATAATGGTCACATCCGGCTTGGGAATGTCCATTTCGTAATAGAGCAACCGGAAGGATGGGATGGCGATCAGCACCAATATGAGGACCGGAACCGCTGTCCACACCACCTCAAGAAGGGTGTTGTGGCTGGTCTTGGACGGCACCGGATTGGAGCGGGCGTTATACCGAATCATCACCCACAGCAGAAGTCCGAGCACGAAAAGACATACCGCCGTGATGATATAGAGCAGCAGCCGGTGAAAATCTTCGATGCTCACCATCACCGGCGAGGCCGGCGGCTGCATATCCATTTCCCATGGCCGGGGACGCCCGGCCCATTTGTCCGGAGCTTGCGCAACGGCGGCTACTGCCGACAACGCCCACATGGCCAGCGTCGTCGCGGCCACCCTCCCGCCTGACTTAGCGTCAATCTTCTTCAGGAACATCCAGCAACCTCGCAACGGTTTGTCAGGGCGCCCATCGACCCCTCCCCCAAGACTCGCCTATTTTTGTGTACGCGGGCGAACCCTATGGAGTCAGTGCGACCTTCTGCCACGTGGGCGGTTTGGCATCTTGCACAGGGGTAAATCGTTCTGTCCAGCAGCCTTTTTTTTCACCCCCTTGGAGCGGGCGCGCGCTTGTGCTCGACTGGGCAATGACCGGTTTGCTCGCAACGGTTGCTGGGTGATCCCCAGTATCCGCCAAGCCTGTCCAGGCCAATTCACCCCAAGGAGATATGCCGTGTCCGATCAGGAGCTCTTCTTTCAGCGCACTGGCATGAACCGCGGCCGAGTGCAGCAACTCGTCGACGACGCCCTCGTCGGCGCCGATGATGGCGAGCTGTTCCTGGAATACCGTCAAAGCGAGAGCTTCGCCTTTGATGACGGGCGCCTCAAGGCGGCCAGCTTCGATACCACTCAGGGTTTTGGGTTGAGGTCAGTGGCCGGAGAGGCCAGCGGCTACGCGCACGCGTCCGAGCTGAGCGAAGATGCCATCCGTCGCGCCGGGCAGACTGTGCGCGCGGTGACCCAGGGCTATTCTGGGCGCCTTGCGGCCGCACCACTTCGCAGCAATATCAAACTCTACACCGACGCCGACCCGCTCAAATCCGCGGAGTTTGCCGCGAAGGTCAAGCTGTTGCAGGACATCGACGCCTATGCACGCAACCGGGACGGCCGCGTGCGACAGGTCTCCTGCTCCCTTTCCGGGGAATGGCAGTCCGTCGAAATCCTCCGCCCGGGTGGCGAGATCTATCGCGATGTCCGCCCTTTGGTGCGGGTCGGGGTTGCGATCGTCGTGGATGAGAACGGCCGCCAGGAGTCCGGGCAGTTCGGCGGCGGAGGCCGCGGCACCTATGAAACCTATCTTGACCCAGCCTATTGGCAGTTCGCCGTCGACGAGGCCCTGCGCATGGCCCTCGTCAATCTCCAGTCGGTACCGGCGCCCGCGGGCGAAATGCCCGTCGTGCTTGGGCCAGGCTGGCCTGGCGTACTTCTGCACGAAGCGATCGGTCATGGGCTCGAAGGCGATTTCAACCGCAAGAAGACCTCCGCCTTTGCCGGACTGATGGGCCAGCGCGTAGCCGCCAAGGGGGTTACAGTCGTGGACGACGGCACCATGGCTGGTCGGCGAGGCTCGCTGTCGATCGATGATGAAGGCACGCCAACCTCGCGCACCGTGCTGATCGAGGATGGAATCCTCAAAGGCTACATGCAGGACCGGCAGAATGCGCGCCTGATGGGCATGGCCCCCACGGGCAATGGACGGCGTGAGAGTTTCGCCGCCTCAGTCATGCCGCGCATGACCAACACCTACATGCTGGCCGGGGACAAGGATCCCAAAGAGATCATCGCCTCGGTCGATCGGGGGATCTATGCCGTAAACTTCGGCGGCGGCCAGGTTGACATCACCTCCGGCAAGTTTGTCTTTTCCTGCACCGAGGCCTATCTCATCGAAAATGGCCGGATCGGACCGCCGATCAAGGGCGCCACGCTGATCGGCGACGGACCTGAGGCCCTGACCCGGGTCAAACTGATCGGCAATGATCTCAAGCTCGATACCGGCATTGGCGTCTGTGGCAAGAATGGCCAGTCCGTGCCCGTGGGTGTCGGTCAGCCCACCATGCGCATCGATGGGCTTACCGTGGGGGGCACTCAGCAGGCAGCGTGAGCCGCCGGCGTCAGGGATCTCGGCATGCTGATTTTCAAGATCTGCCATGAGCGGGCGTGGCACGAGGCCGCGCAACGCGGACAGTACGACGGCACAGACAAGGACCGGCAGGATGGATTCCTGCATTTTTCCACCGGACCTCAGCTCCTCGGCACACTTCGGAAATGGTACGCGACGGCAACAGATCTTGTACTGGTCGCGGTCGAGACTGATACCCTTGGCCCCAGCCTCAAGTGGGAACCATCGCGTGAAGGCGCTCTGTTTCCTCATCTTTATGGCCCACTGCCACTTTCCGCGGTGGCTCACGTGGCCCCGATTACGCGCGATGTGGACGGAGACTTCATCCTTCCGGAATCTGTTCGCTGATAAGTCAGCGGTGCCGGCCTGAAACCGCTCAGCCATTGGCAATGGCCACGGGGAACCGCCCGCGAGCTCTCTGAGCAGCATCGATCTTGGCCCAAGATCCGCACACCGGGCGGCATCGCGCGCAACAGATCCGCACTATGACAGCGCCACCACGCCCTGCACGCATCTAAGGGTGGTACGCGGCAGCCTGAGGCAGTATTCTCGCACCAAGTGCACAGCGCAAACGCACCGTTGGGGGAATGTGATCATGCGTTACAATCAACTTGGCAACACCGGGCTTTACGTCTCCAACATCTGCTTGGGCACTATGACCTTTGGTGGTCAAGGTTTGTGGAAAGTGGTGGGCAATCTCGAGCAGCCAACCGCAACCAAACTGATTGGGCGTGCCCTCGAGGCTGGCGTCAATTTTCTGGATACTGCCGACGTCTATTCCGAGGGCCGCTCCGAGCAGATGGTCGGACAGGCCTTCAAGGATCTCGGTCTCAAACGCTCCGATATCGTGCTCGCCACCAAATGCTACGGGCGCGTTGGACGGGGTGTAAACGACATTGGCGCCTCCAGAGGCCACATCCTCGATGCCGTAGAACGCAGCCTTGAAAGGCTAAAAACCAATTACATCGACCTCTATCAGATCCACGCGAACGATCCCATTACTCCGGTGGAAGAGACCATGAGCGCGCTTGATGATCTCGTCCGCCGCGGTCTCGTGCGATATGCGGCAGTCTCCAACTGGCAGGCCTGGAAAATCGTCAAGGCCAATGAGTTTGCGCGCCACAGGGGACTTGCCCGGCTCGAAACCCTACAGGCCTACTACTCGATCGCCGGTCGTGATCTTGAGCGTGAAATAGCGCCAATGCTGGCCGATCAAAAAATGGGCTTACTTGTCTGGAGTCCGTTGGCGGGCGGCCTCCTGTCAGGCAAGTTCAGTGCCGGTAGCACAGGACCGGAGGGTGCCAGGCGCACCCAGTTTGACTTCCCCCCCGTCGACAAGGACCGTGCATTCCGCTGCATCGCGGCGATGCGCGAGGTCGCTGCAGCCCATGACGTCTCTGTCGCCCGCGTCGCCCTGGCCTGGGTTCTGGCCAAGCCGTTCGTCACGAGCGTGATCATTGGTGCCAAGACCGAAGAACAGCTGAATGACAATTTGGCGGCCGGCGAGCTTGAGCTTACGCAGGATGAAATCGCACGGCTGGATGACGTCAGCACCCTTCCTGCCGAATATCCAGGCTGGATGCTGGCACGTCAGAGTTCCGAACGCGTGCCAGGCCCGCGCTGACGAGCGACCGCCATGAGGCTCATTGAAGGCCACCAACGGCAAATCAGTCCCGGTTTTTCAGTAGCCCGACTGCTGCCTAGCCTCGCGGCGCGCAGCGTAGGTCCCTTCGTATTCTTCGACGCATTTGGTCCCGTCGATCTACCACCAGGACATGGGCTTGATGTGCGTCCCCACCCCCATATTGGTCTTTGCACGGTCACCTATCTCTTTGACGGCGGCCAGGTCCACCGCGACAGCCTGGGGTCGGTACAGGAAATCAGACCCGGTGCCGTCAACTGGATGACCGCAGGACGGGGTATCGTACATTCCGAACGCACCTCCCCGCAGATGCGCGCAGCCGGCCACCGCATGCACGGAGTTCAGAGCTGGGTCGCCTTGCCCAGAGCTGATGAGATGGTCGAACCGAGCTTTGAACACGCCGCAAGCGAGACACTGCCCGTGATCACCGGTGCGGGTACTCACCTTCGCCTGCTCGCGGGCCATGGCTTTGGCCTCATCGCCCCGGTGCGCGTACTCTCTCCATTGTTCTATGCGGATATTGAATTTGCCCAGGATAGCAGCTTTGCCCTGGGGCACGAGCACCAGGAACGGGCCATGTATGTCGTATCGGGCTCGGTTGCAGTCGGCGACCAGAGCTTTGGCGAGGGCGCCCTCGTTGTCTTTGCCCCTGACGATCAGGTCGTGATCAAAGCCCATGAACCCGCGCGCACGCTGGTGTTTGGCGGCGCCCCCCTCGATGGTCCACGACATCTCTGGTGGAACTTCGTGGCTAGCTCTACGGAGCGTATCGAGCAGGCCAAAACCGATTGGCGGCTGATGCGTATCGGACGCATTCCAGGCGACGACGAGTTCATTCCCCTGCCCGATTAATGTGCTAGGCTACCCGCTGCAATTGGCTCGGGGAGAATTTCATGCGCCTGCTGTTGATTGTCGTTGGACTGTTTGCTCTGGCCACCGGACTGCTGTGGATCGGTCAGGGTACCGGCTACGTGATGTGGCCGTCATCCAGCTTCATGCTGCGTCAAACCGCATGGGCATGGTATGGCGTGGCGCTAACCATCGGCGCTCTGCTCATTCTTACCTATGCCGCACGCGGACGCTAGCGTCTCAAAGACCACGCTGCACGCAGGACATCAAAGAAAGTTGTATTCCGTAAACAACGGGCGCATGTCGCCGTGCCAATTCTGCTGATAACGCTGCAGCAGTTCTTCGGCTCGGCTATAGCCACGATCGACCAGCACGCGCAAAGAGTTGAGAAAGCCGTCCTCACTCACCCCCGCAGCATCGGTAGCTGCCCGCCGCTTCAGACCCTCGCTTGAAATCTCGATCATCCTGCGCGCCAGGGTCAGCACATTGCTGCCACGGAACGGTGTAGCAAACCCCTGCCGCGGAACGGCATCGCGCAAAGCCTGACGCTCTTCAGTGGTCCAGTCCTTTACCATATCCCAAGCCGCATCAAGGGCCGTTTGGTCATAATAGATTCCGGTCCAAAGAGCGGGCAGCGCGCAGATGCGTTGCCAGGAGCCGCCATCTGCGCCGCGCATTTCCAGAAAGCGCTTGAGACGTACTTCAGGAAAAATCGTCGTCAAATGATCAGCCCAGTCGGAGAGCATCGGCTGAATGCCTTTGAGCTCGGGGATCCGCCCGGCCAGAAAATCACGGAAACTCTTGCCTGCAACATCGATATAGTTGCCATCGCGATAGACAAAATACATCGGCACGTCGAGCGCATAATCGGCGTAGCGTTCGAAGCCCATACCGTCCTCGAAGACGAATGGCAGAACCCCGGCCCGTGCATTGTCGACATCAGTCCAGATATGGCTACGGTAGGAAACAAAGCCGTTCGGCCGTCCTTCGCGGAATGGAGAATTGGCAAAGAGTGCGGTCGCAACAGGCTGCAGCGCAAGACCAACCCGGAATTTCTTGACCATGTCGGCTTCAGAAGAAAAGTCGAGATTGACCTGCACAGTGCAGGTGCGGAACATCATCTCAAGGCCATAGCCTCCAACCCGCGGCATATAACGCCGCATGATGCCATAGCGCCCCTTGGGCATCTGTGGCACCTCGTCCAGCCGCCAGTTGGGGGCAAAGCCAAGACCCAACATCCCAAGCCCCTGCTCGGCGGCCACTTCACGGATCTGTACAAGGTGCGTGTTCACCTCAGCACAGGTTTCATGGATATTTCGGAGCGGAGCACCGGAAAGCTCAAACTGGCCTCCCGGCTCCAAGCTGATGGAGGCCCCGTTCTGCACCAGGCCAATGATATTGTCCCCTTCACGCAGCGGCTCCCAGCCGAAGCGCCGCATGCCTTCGAGCAACTCCCGAATGCCCGGCCGACCCTCATAGCTGACCGGCTTCAGACTTGCCGGATCGTACACGAACTTTTCGTGTTCAGTTCCGATGCGCCACGCGCTGGGCGCTTTACAGCCCTCCTCGAGGTAACTCACAAGGTCATCACGTGAGGCGATTGGACCGCCCGCCGACTGCGGTATCGACATGACATCGCCTCCCAGGGGGCTCCCGCCCCCGAATTCCTATAAATTCTGAATACACCGTTCAGACCAAGGCTATGTAGGCGTGATCGTGTCGCGCCGCAAGCCACGCCGCGCCTGCTGTCACGCGCCTGTCACGCGCCAATCTCCAGCCACTGCCTGCCACACTGCCAGAGCCGCCAGGCCGGCGGTATCGGCTCTGAGGATTCGGGTCCCGAGCGATACCGGACAGGCAAAGCCCTTTGCCCTGATCGCCGCACGCTCCATGGGCTCAAACCCGCCTTCGGGCCCGATCAGAACGCCACTGGGACGACCACGCAACGCCATCACCGCATCTGCAATCGGTGGCGCATCTCCGGCTTCATCGCAAAACACGAGCGCCCGCTCCTGAGGCCAGCGCGCGAGCATCGCCTCCAGCGTGAGCACCTCAGCAATCATGGGCACCTCACGCCGTCCGGACTGCTCGGCAGCCTCGATCGCATTAGCAGCAAGCCGCTCAGGATTGACCTTGCGGACGATGGTGCGTCGGGTGATTACGGGAATGAGCCGGCGTACCCCCAGTTCGGTCGCCTTTTGCACCACATACTCGGCCGCAGTCTTCTTGACCGGTGCAAAGGCAAACCAGAGGTCCGGCACGACAGTTTGCGGCGCGATGCGCTCGGTGCAAAGAAGCACCGTCTGACGGCGCGAGAATTCAGCAAGATGCGCCAGCCATTCTCCATCCCGGCCGTTGAAAAGTGCCACCTGGTCGCCCAGCCTGGCTCGCATCACGTGGATCAGGTAATGGGCTTGCGACGAACTGGTTTCAACCCGTGCCCCCTCGGCTAGAGCGGCGTCGACAAAGAGTCTCAGCTTGCCCCCGGGATAGGTAAGATCCGCCATTTGTCTCGCTGTTCCTTTTTTCTTCGCCCCAACGTCACGGCGGCGGCACGCTCCCGGCAGTCATAAAGCGTTCAAGCAACTCGTGGTGCACCATGCGCGGAGGCTTGACCAGCCTTGCCCCGACGTTGCCGGAAGGCCGCAGATCGAGAACCACCTGACATCAGCCGGCCTGTCCACCCGCTTGGTCTTCGCTGGCGAATAAGGCAAAGAAGAGCCTGGGACGGGCCATCACAGCGCCGGCGCAAGGAGGAGAGATGCCCCAAACTGCCCATCACGCCAAGCCGCTAGACTCCCTGCCGCTGCGTCTTGTGGACAGCGCGCCGGCCTCAATACAGCCCTATCTGCGGCTCATGCGCCTGGACAGGCCGATCGGCGCTTGGCTGCTGTTCTGGCCCTGTGTGTTCGGCATGGCGGCGGGCGCAGCGTCACGACATGTTGCCCTCTTTGCCGCCGGCTCCGATTGGTGGCTGCTTGGCCTCTTCGCCCTGGGCACGGTGGTAATGCGTGGCGCCGGCTGCACTTATAACGACATTGTCGACCGCGATTTTGATGCCAAAGTAGCACGGACCCGGGGCCGCCCTATTCCCTCGGGCGCCATCAGCGCCAAAGCTGCCACAGTGTTTCTGCTCATCGAGCTGATCCTGGGTCTTGCCATTCTTTTGCAATTTAACCGTGCCACCGAGCTCATCGGTGCCGCCTCGCTCCTGCTCGTAGCTGCCTATCCCTTCATGAAGCGGATCACTTGGTGGCCTCAGGCCTGGCTCGGCCTCACCTTCAACTGGGGTGCTCTGATGGGCTGCGCCGCCCTCAGTGGGACGATCACCCCGGCAGCCATTGCGATCTACATTTCCGGTCTGTTCTGGACCCTTGGCTATGACACCATCTACGCCTGCCAGGATATCGAGGACGATGCGCTGATCGGGGTAAAGTCAACTGCGCGTCTGTTTGGCACGGGCGCCCCACGCTGGGTGTTCGGTTTTTACCTTATGAGCCTTCTGCTGCTGGCCGGCGCCGGAGCAGCAGCCGGCCTTGGCCGGACCTTCGTTCTGCTCTTGCTGTTCGTCGCCCTTCATTTTCTCTGGCAGGTACAGCGTCTGAGGCCGGAATTGCCGCAGCGCTGCCTGATGCTCTTCCGCGCCAATCGGGACGCCGGGGCACTGATCGCCCTCTGCCTCGTTCTTTCCACCTGGCGGCTATGAGGCCGCTGGCCAAATTGACGGAGACGGCGCAGAGCAGATAGAAAAAGCCGCGCCGTCAGCACAGCTCTTTTGCGGTTTCAATCAGCGGGGTCCGCCCCTCCCATTATCCCATCGATAAGGTCTCAGCCCCATGTCCGCGTCACCCATCGCCCTTGTGGCGCTCACCCTTTACGCACTCTGGGCCATGTTCCTGGTGATTTCCGTGGCTGCCGCACGTGTCCACCAGATGGTGACCAAGGGCACGGCGTTGACCAAGTTCACCGCGGGCGTGCCACATGGACCGGAGGGCTATTGGCGGCTCAATCGCGCGCACATGAACACGATCGAGAACCTGCCGATCTTTGCGGCCGTCGTGCTGACAGGCTGGGCCGCCGGAGCCATCAATCCGCTCTTCAATCTTCTTGCGGTCATCGTCGTCGCCGCCCGGGCCATTCAGTCCCTGATCCACATCAGTTCAGGCACCGCCTCTGCCATCAACGCCAGGTTCATGTTCTTCGCCGTCCAGATCATTTGCCAGTTCTGGATGGCCTGGCTCATTCTAGAGGCCACCGGGGTTTTTCCGGGCAAGCCTTAACAAGCCCGTCGGCCCGCCTTATCATCCGCCCATGGCTCTGACCCGATTTGTCCCTGCCGAGTATTTTTCGCCCCAGGAACTGGCGCAGATCCGGTCCCGCTCCAATGTGAGAGGGATCGGGTGCGTCATCCATGCCTGGGCGGTGATCGCCGCAGCCATGACGCTTTATGCAGCATGGCCCAATCCTCTGACCTTCGTTGCCGCGGTGGTTGTGATCGGCAGCCGTCAGCTTGGCCTCGCCATCCTCATGCATGACGCCGCCCATGGCGTGCTTACTGCCAACAGTTGGCTGAACGATCGCCTCAGTCAGATTTTTTGCGCCTGGCCCGTGTTCAGCGATACCGTTGCCTATCGCCATTATCACATGATCCATCATCGCCGCACACAGCAGCCGGATGATCCGGATCTGCATCTGTCAGCCAAATTCCCCATTACGACAGCCAGCTTCCGGCGCAAGCTGTGGCGTGACCTGTCGGGTCAGACAGGGTTCAAGCAGCGCAAGGCGCAATTTCGCAACGCGCTCGGCAAGCCCGGGATGAGCCTGAGTGCCCGCTGGTCACATTTTCGCCGTCGCATGGCCAAGATGCTGGTCGCCAACCTGGTACTGCTCCTCATCCTGAGCGCGGTCGGCAAGCCGCAATATTACCTGATGTTCTGGCTCCTGCCCTTACTGACCTGGCAGCAGGTCGTTACCCGCATCCGCAACATCGCCGAGCATGCGATGGTGCCCGACAATGATGACGTCATGCGCAATGCCCGCACCACTTACGCCGGGATCCTGGCACGGGCGTTTCTTGCACCCTACTGGGTCAACTATCACGTCGACCATCATCTTTTGTTCTATGTGCCATGCTATAATCTGCCGAAACTTCACCGGCTGCTGCTGAGCAAGGGACTGGGACCAAGGATGGAGATTCGTCCCGGCTATCGCGATGTGCTGCGTCTTGCCACCAGCAGAATGCCTGCACCTGCTGCGCCCGCATGACGAGTGTTCGCTGGCAGGAAGTCTCGTATTGATGAATGAGCCATCGCTTTTCATCACCGACAACACCGCGCCCATCGCTCCGCCTCTCGTGCCGGAGATAAAGCTGCATCTGGCCACTGAGGTGGTGCCGCTTTGGCGTAAGACCGAGGAAGAATTGGAGGCCATCGGTGTACCTCCGCCCTACTGGGCATTCGCCTGGGCAGGCGGACAGGCCCTGGCGCGCTTTATTCTCGATCGCCCCGCATTCGTCCGGGATCGCTCCGTGTTGGACTTCGGTGCCGGATCAGGAATTGTTGGCCTCGCGGCTGCGCGCGCCGGCGCCCGCGACGTGCTGTGTGCCGACGTCGATCCCTTCGCTCTGGCCGCGATACGCCTAAATGCTTCACTCAACAATCTGGAGCTGCGGACCACAGCTGTGGATGTGCTTGCTCAAGTCAGGCCGTTCGAACTCATTCTCGTCGGAGACATGTGCTATGAGCGTCCGCTCACCGACAGACTGCTTGCGTGGTTGTACGCGCAGCTGCACGCTGGGGCCGAAGTTCTGTTGGGCGATCCCGAACGCAGCTATTTTCCCAAGCAAAGTGTGGAAAAGCTCGCGAGCTACCAGGTTAAGACAACGCGCGAACTTGAAGACCGCGAGATCCGTGACACCGGCGTCTATCGACTGCTTGCCGGTCCTGGCCCGATATAGCGCGCCCGCGGCCGGATGAGGCTGCCGCTTTCCAGCTGCTCGATGGCGTGCGCAATCCAGCCACTTGTCCGGGCGACGGCAAAGAGCGCGGTTTCATGTCCCGGTGCCAGATCGAGCGTGTGCATCAGCACCGCCAGGGCAAAGTCGATGTTGGGGTAAAGTCCGGTCGCTTCGCTGATACGCGCGGGAGCCTCGACGGCGAGGCGCGGATCGGCACCTGCGCGCGCGAGAGCCGACAGCAGATCGCGACCTCGCGCATCGCCTCGCGCGTAAACCGAGTGACCGAAGCCCGGAATGGTATCGCCCTGCGCCACCTTATCGCGCACAAAGCGGCCCAGATCCTGCGTTGTCATCTGCTCGACCATGCGCGCAGCCAGCACACCCGCGCCACCATGGCGCGGACCTTTGAGCGCGACGAGACCTGCGACCACTGCATCATAGAGATTGAGACCAGTAGAGGCGGCACAGCGCACGGTCCAGGTTGACGGATTGAGTTCATGATCTGCGAGCAGCACCAAGGCTCGGCGCAGGAGATCCTCCGCATCCGGATGTCCAGGCGCCCATGCCGCGGCGAGCTGCTGATGCAAGGCTGTCGCCGATGGCGGCCGATCCAGAATGGCGCTGGCAAGAAGACGCAGCACACGGGCCCCAATCCGGACCCGGCCTTCGCGCGCACGATTGTACGCGGAAAGATCGGCTTCGCCGGCCAGCGCCAGCTCAGCAATCGCCCGCACCAATGGCGGCTGTTCGCGGGTTGCCGCGCGCACTGCATCCATCGCCGCACTGACAACCGGCAGGTTTTCAATCACGAAGGGATCGCTGCTGCTCTCGTCCCAGAGCAGGGTAGCCACCGACTCAAAGCTTGCGTGGGACGCCAGATCGACCGCGAGGACCCCGCGATAGAGAGGCCCCTCCGCGCTCAAACAGGAAATCGCGCTGTCCAGGACCGGAGCGTCTGTACCCAGCGCCAGACCCTGCCCCGGTGGAGCCCGACGATTTTTGAGTGCGCGCACATCTTCGGCGCGATAACGGCGGGCACGTGTGGCTCCCACCGGTTCGGAGCGGATCAGCCCGCGGCTCACATAGGCATAGAGGGTGGCGGGCGAGACACCGAGTTCGGCGGCAGCTTCCCCGGCCGAGAGATACAGAGCAGGGTATTCGGAATTTATTTTCATATTGATCAAGCTAATCAAGATTGATCAATATAACAAGCCGGGCCACCTTTGTTGCGACGCAACAGGAGCCCTTACCATGACACTGCAGGACAAATCCGCTTTCGGTCTGGATGGCGTAATCGCTGCCGAGACTGCCCTGTCGCGTGTCGACGGCGTGCGCGGCGAACTCGTCGTTGCCGGCGCCCGCATCGATACACTCGCCTTTGCCATGTCTTTCGAAGAGCTGGCAGCTCGGTTGTGGGCACTCGCCGACGGCCAGCCTCGCGATCCCAAGACCACCACCCGGCAGTTTGGGCTGGCGCGCCAGCGTGCTTTCGCCCGCCTGCCCCAGCTTTTCGCAGCAGCCCGTGATCTGCCGCTCGTCGCAGGCATGCGCGCCGCGATCGCCGCGCTCGGGCCGGAGCCAGATCTTCCCCCGGAAGTCGTGCTGAGTGGTGCCATGCCGGTCATCACCGCCGCCCTGCTGCGTGCGCAAGCCAATCACCCGCCAATCCCGCCAGACACAACGCGATCACATGCAGCAGATCTCCTGTACATGCTGGGGGATGGGGCGGCCACGCCAAGCAAGGTCCGCGCGCTCCAGACCTATCTCGTGACCGTGTGCGACCATGGCATGAACGCCTCGACCTTTGCCGGTCGGGTCATCGCCTCCACCGGAGCAGACCTGTTCATGGCGGTCACAGGGGCCTATTGCGCGCTGACAGGGCCGCTCCACGGCGGCGCTCCGGAGCCTGTGCTTGCCATGCTCAATGCCATCGGAAAGGCTGAGCGCATTTCACCTTGGATTGAGGACGCGCTGAGCCGCGGCGAGCGGCTCATGGGTTTCGGCCATCGCGTGTACCGGGTGCGCGACCCGCGCGCCGACGTACTCAAGGATGCGATACAGAGCCTCGGTGAAGGCGATTTGGGCTTTGCTGCCCAGGTCGAAGCCTATGCAAGAGCAGCGTTAGCAAAACGCTATCCGCAGCGCCCCCTCGATACCAATGTCGAGTTTTATACCGCGATCCTGCTCGATACGCTGCACATCCCGCGCCAGGCGTTCACGGCACTGTTCGCCTGCGCCCGTACAGTTGGCTGGACCGCCCATGCGCTCGAACAGCAACGCATGGGCCGACTGCTCAGGCCCGCCTCGCGCTATGTCGGCGAAGGTGTCAGTGGGCGCTGAGCGCCCACCTCACTCTTTCAGGCCCGGTATCGGCGATGGCTCAAGGGGCTCCACGTCAACAATGCCACGTCCTACATAGCTGCGTGATCGGCTGTAGAAGGCGTAAATCAGAAGACCAACCGCTCCCCAGACTGGCAGGACCAGAATCGCCACCAGGGGCAGTTTGACGTAGAGGCCGATGCAGCCAAGAACTGCCAGCGGCGCCACCAACCACAGCATCGGCGTGCGGAAGGGGCGATGGCGGTTCGGGTCCTTGACGCGCAGCACCAGGACCGAGACCGCAACCATCGCGAACGCGAACAAGGTACCGGAATTGGAATAATCGGCCAATGTGCCGACAGGCAGGAACGACGCCATCAAAATCACGACGACGCCGGTCATTGCCGTCACCACATGCGGCGTCTTAAAGCGTGGGTGTACCGACGCAAGCACCGGCGGCAGAAGACCGTCGCGGGCCATCACGAAGAAGATGCGGGTCTGGCCAAAGATCATCATCAGCACAACCGACGGCAATGCGATAAACGCGGCCAGGCCGAGAAGATTGCCAACACCGACATCGCCGATGACCCGCAGCACATGGGCCAGAGCCTCATGACTGCAGGCCAGCGGCTGAACGGCCCCTCCGGCGACAATCGCGTGACAGCGTTCGGCAAGCTGCGCCGAACCTGGAAGCAGTATCGCGCCGTGCAAACCGCGCACAGGCTGTGCGCCGATCGCCCCAATCGCCCCCGCCGAGACCAGCAGGTAGAAGACCGTGCAGATCAAAAGACTGCCAATCAATCCAATCGGCACGTTACGTTGCGGATTGATGGTTTCTTCCGCTGCAGTCGACACCGCGTCAAAGCCAACATAGGCAAAGAAAATCGACGAAGCCGCCCCGACGACGCCCACAGTTCCCCAGCCGTTGGGGATGAAAGGATGAAAGTTGACGGTGTGTATCACCGGCAGCGTCAGCGCTATAAATACTATCAGGGCAAGCACCTTGATGCTGACCAGTACGGCATTGACCCGCGCGCTTTCGGTCGTACCGAGGATTAAAAGCCCGGTGACCAGTGCCGAGATCACCGCAGCAGGGATGTTGATGACGCCCCCTTCATTCGGCCCCACTGAAAGCCACAGCGGAAGGTGTATTCCCAAACTCGAGTGATTGATCAGACCGACGAAATATCCCGACCAGCCCACGGCTACGGCGCTGGCACCAACAGCATATTCGAGGATCAGCGCCCAGCCCACCATCCAGGCGAGCACCTCCCCAACCACAGCGTAAGTATAGGTGTAGGCGCTCCCGGCCACAGGCACCATGGAGGCTAGTTCAGCATAGCACAGTGCAGCCACTGCACACACAAACCCCGCGATCACGAAGGAGATCATCATCCCCGGGCCGGCCTTCTGCGCCGCCTCGGAGGTAAGCACGAAGATGCCGGTGCCGATGACCGCGCCGATACCCAGCATGGTCAGCTGAAAGGCGCCAAGCGTACGGCGTAGGGACTTTTTCTCCGCCGTGGCCAGAATGGCTTCAAGCGGCTTGATGCGGCTGAAAAGCATTGAAGACCCCTGATGAGATGGCCGCTCTGCGAATCGACGGCCGCCGGTTTGGACGCAAGCCTACCGGCTCTTGCCGCCAGCGCAAAGATCGACACGAAACGCGAACGGGCACATTGCCGTGACCGCGCTCGCCGGGATGCCTTGTCAGTG
Source organism: Rhizomicrobium sp. (assembly GCA_049964915.1). GTDB lineage: Bacteria > Pseudomonadota > Alphaproteobacteria > Micropepsales > Micropepsaceae > Rhizomicrobium. The sequence goes on along the minus strand of JBMFWV010000006.1, from coordinate 11,969 downwards.
CTGCCTTAAGGGGGCGATAAGACGCAAACACATGCCGGCAGGATTGTCATGAGCTATCGCTCCTTGCGTGATTTCATCGCCCGCCTCGAGCGCGAGGGCGAACTCGTGCGTGTCCGCGAGCCGGTGTCTACCGTTCTCGAAATGACCGAAATCCAGACCCGGCTATTGGCGCAGCAGGGCCCCGCCGTCCTGTTTGAAGCCCCGATCCGGGCCGACGGCACCCCGAGCGACATTCCCGTTCTCGTCAATCTCTTCGGGACCGTAAAGCGCGTCGCCATGGGGGTCAGCCTGGGTGGCAAGGAACGCCAGGACGCCCGCTCGCTGCGTGAAGTCGGCGAGCTGCTGGCCACGCTGCGTCAACCCGAGCCGCCGCGCTCGCTTTCGGAGGCCGTCGAGCTCCTTCCTCTCGCCCGGACGGCTTTGGCGATGAAGCCGAAAACCCGAAGCGGGCTGTTGGGCGGGAAGGCGCCATGCCAAGAAATCGTGCTCCGGGGCGATGACATCGATCTCTCGCGCCTGCCCGTGCAGACCTGCTGGCCCACTGAGCCGGCCCCACTCATAACCTGGCCGCTGGTCGTCACCAAAGGCCCCGCGGATAGCCGCGAGGACAATTTCAACCTCGGCATCTACCGCATGCAGGTGCTGAACAAGCGCCAGACCGTCATGCGCTGGCTGAAACATCGTGGTGGTGCTCAGCATCATGCCCGCTGGGCCAAGACGCGCAGTGAACCCTTGCCGGCAGCGGCGGTGCTGGGCGCGGATCCCGGCACTATCCTCGCCGCGGTCACACCTGTCCCTGATACCCTTTCGGAATATCAGTTTGCCGGGTTGCTGCGTGGCGCCAGTGCCGAGCTCGTCAACTGCGTAAGCCAGCCCCTCAAAGTCCCGGCCGAGGCCGAAATCGTGCTCGAAGGCGAGGTCAGCCTCACCGACTATGCCGACGAAGGGCCTTATGGCGACCACACCGGCTACTACAACGCGGTCGAACGCTTTCCGGTCTTCACAGTGACAGCGCTGACCATGCGGAAGAAGCCGATCTATCTGTCGACCTTTACCGGCCGCCCTCCAGATGAGCCCAGCGTGCTCGGTGAAGCGCTCAACGAGGTTTTCATTCCGCTGCTGCAGCAGCAATTCCCCGAGATTCTGGATTTTTGGCTGCCACCCGAAGGCTGCTCCTATCGCATCGCCGTCATCCGCATGAAGAAGGCCTATCCCGGACATGCCAAGCGGGTCATGCTCGCCACCTGGTCCTATCTGCGCCAGTTCATGTACACCAAATGGGTCATTGTGGTGGATGAAGATATTGATGCAAGGGATTGGAAAGACGTCATGTGGGCCGTGGCAACACGTATGGATCCAGCACGAGACATCACCCTCATCGAGCATACCCCGATCGACTATCTCGATTTTGCTTCCCCGCAATCTGGTCTGGGTTCAAAGATCGGCTTGGATGCCACCAACAAGCTCCCCCCTGAAACCAGCCGCGAGTGGGGACGCAAGCTGGCGATGGATCCTAGCGTTGTGGCGCGGGTGAGCCAAATCTGGGACAGTCTCGGTCTGCCGGGCGATGGTCGCCCAATCTGGTAAGCGGCAGGAGCTTGCCCAAAAGGCCAGGCGCATGTGCTTGGTCATGTGGAACCGGAATGCGTGCATGCGCCACTTCTGGATCATTGCCATCTGCGCCCTGCTTGCCGCCCCTCCTGGGCAGGCCGACACCTGCAGGCCGCTCACCCTTCTGACACGACTTCACTTCCAGCGCAGCCGCACGGGCACGCGCATTTACGTTCCCGTGGTGATCGATAGCGCATCCCGAGAAATGCTGCTCGATACCGGAGCCACGTTTTCCATGGTTAGCCCGGCAGCGGTAAAGGCGCTCGATTTGCCGAGCAGAGCCACGGATTGGCGCATGTATGACTTGTCGGGCAGCTACGGACAGTATGGTATCCGCGCCAAAACCTTCGCCGTCGGGCACCTTCGCTGGCGGCGTGTCGATTTCTTTGAAATGGGTTCCAACCAGAACATCGGCGGCCAGTTCACTGGCACAAAGCTCATCGGCGTACTTGGTGCCAATATGCTGAAAGGCTTTGACGTCGATATCGATTACGGCAGCAACACGCTCTCGATTCTGTCACCAGATCACTGTCCAGGACACGTCATCTACTGGAAAACCAACGCCATCGCGGCAGTTCCGATGTCTTTGAACGATGGCGGGCAGATCACCGTGCGGGTACGCCTGGATGGCGTTGTGCTGAACGCCATTGTTGACACCGGCGCCTCCAAATCCGTTCTGGACCTCTCTACTGCGGAGTCCGATTTCAGCCTCACCCCCGGCAGCCCCGGCACCCCCGCAGCGGGTTACGTGCCGGGCGGCAACGGTGACTCTTTCTTTCTGCATCGTTTCCACAGCCTCACGCTCAACGGGATAAGCGTGAGCAATCCCGAGCTGCTTCTGGTTCATAATGCAGCAAGACGGCATCTCGACCACGGACCGGCGCTTGGCAGTCTCTTTTCGCACCAGAGTTCGCGTGATCTCTCACCCTTGCTGATCGGCGGCGACATTCTGCAGCATTTTCATGTCTACATCGCCTATCATGAGCACATGCTTTACATCACACCGGCAGACACGCCCCAGCACTGAGGCACAGGATGGTGATGAGGGAACAGCTCTAGCGCATGTGGCCATGGCTTGAGCAGCAGCCGCCCGGACCACCAGTCTGGCTGTAAAGGGCACCCAAAGAGCACCCTCCCCAACGGGCGCACCAGTCTCTTGCCTTCTCCCGCTTGACCTTGGTCATGCGGGGCCGTCACATGGCCCCCCGTTTTGGCTGGGAGATTCGCGATGTCCGGTATTCTGTCCGACCCGTTCCACCTGTTTGCCATCTATGCCGCGCTCAATGCCCTCATCATGTTGGTGCTGGGGGCATTGGCCGTACGGGCGCGGATGAAGGCCAATGTTGGTATTGGCGATGGCGGCAAGCCAGAACTCGGGCGCCGGCTCCGAGCGCACGCCAACAATACAGAATACACGCCCATGGCGTTGATCCTGATGCTGGGGCTGAGCTCACTGGGCAGCCCGATCTGGATTCTGCACGCGGTCGGCCTTCCTCTTACCATCGGCCGCCTCCTTCACGGTGTCGCCTTGTCACGTAATGAGGGGCCGTCCACCTTACGCCTTGTGGGCATGGTTTTGACGTTTCTCGCCTTCATTGTCGGGATTGTCGCACTTCTGTGGCTTGCGATCGTACCTACGCTTGTGGCTTCCTGAGACCGTGACGAAGACCGATAACCCACAGGACCTGCTTGCGCACCTGATCGCGGCAGCCCGCGCCGCCGGCGCCGATGCGGCCGACGCCCTGATCGTGGAAAGCACCGCGGCCGGAGTGTCCTACCGCCTGGGCAACCTGGAGGACGTCGAACGCTCCGAGAGCCGACATTTGGGCTTGCGGGTCTTTGTCGGCCAGCGCGTGGCCTTTGTGTCTTCGAGCGACCTTGCCCGTGAGGCCGTCGACGGACTTCCCGAAAGAGCCGTTGCCATGGCCCGCCTTGCCCCCGAGGACCCCTTTGCCGGTCTTGCCCCGCGCGACCTCCTGGCTACGCAGATTTCGGATCTTGACCTCGAAGACACGGCGGAGCCAACCACAGAGACCCTGATTGCCCGGGCCAAAGACATCGAGGCGGCGGCCATGGCCGTTCCCGGCGTCACCAATTCCGAAGGTGGTGGCGCCTCCTTCGGTCGTAACGCCATCGCGCTTGCAACCAGTGAGGGTTTCTTCGGACGGTACGCCGCCACCAGCAGCAGCCTCGGTGTTGCGGTCCTGGCGGGGGAAGGAACCGCCATGGAGCGGGACTATGATGGGGTCAGCGCCCGCCACGCATCGGACCTTGAGCCTGTAGGTGTAGTCGGACGTCGAGCCGGTGAACGCACCGTTGCCCGCCTCAATCCGCGCAAAGCCAAATCAGCAGCCCTGCCAGTGGTCTTTGATCCACGGGTGGCCGGCAGCCTGCTTGGGCACTTTGTTGGTGCCATCTCAGGCAACGCCATCGCCCGCGGGGTCAGCTTCCTCAAGGATCGCCTCGGAGCAGAGGTTTTCGCGCCGGGGATCACCATTGTCGATGATCCTCATCGTCGACGGGGTTTGCGCTCAAAACCCTTCGATGGCGAGGGGGTACGCAATCGCTGTCAGAACCTGATCGACAGGGGCGTTTTGACCTCCTGGCTGCTGGATTGCGCCAGCGCCCGCCAGCTTGGTCTGACCACAACCGGACACGCGGCGCGCGGCACTGGCGGCCCACCAACCCCCGCACCAACCAATCTTTATATGCAGGCTGGGGTTGCCGATCGTGCACAGCTGATTTCTGACATCAAGGACGGCCTTTATGTCACTGAATTGATGGGCATGGGCGTCAATGGCGTCACCGGCGACTATAGCCGGGGAGCGAGCGGCTTCTGGATTGAGAAGGGTGAAATCCTCTATCCTGTGGCAGGCGTGACCATAGCCGGGAATCTCAAGGACATGTTCCGGCAGATGACACCGGCGAGTGATCTTGAATTCCGTTATGGTACCAACGCGCCGACGCTACGTGTCGAGGGCATGACCATTGCAGGAGCCTGATCTTGTCGCCGATCTGCATCTGCTCGAGCAATCGGTGCGGGATGCCGGTACGGTGGCCTCCAGCCTGTTCGGCGGTGCCGTCAGAAGCTGGAGCAAGAAGGGTGGATCACCGGTCAGCGAGGCCGATCTGGCGGTCAACGCTTTGCTTGAAGCGCGTCTGCGCCCTGCGCGGCCCAGTTATGGCTGGCTGTCCGAAGAAAGTGCGGACAGCAAGGCACGGCTAACCGCACGCACTCTCTTTGTGATCGACCCGATCGACGGGACGAGCGCGTTCATCCGGCATCGCCCCCAGTTCACCATCTGCGCCGCTGTTGTCCATGATGGTCGTCCGCTTTGCGGAGTCGTTTTCAATCCGATTCTGGACGAATTTTTTTCCGCCGCTCAGGGTCGTGGTGCCCATCTGAACGGTGCAACCATCCAGGTGAGTGGCCAGCAAGCCATCGAGGGCTGTCGCATGCTGGCAGGTGGCGTCATTTTCCGCTATCCGCAGTGGCAGATTCCGCCCCTCCCCCCCTGGCCGCAGATGCACGTTGAAAACCGCAGTTCCATTGCCTATCGCCTGGCGCTGGTTGCTGCGGGTCGATTCGATGCCGCGCTGGTGCAGTCCGCCAAGCATGAATGGGACCTTGCGGCGGCCGAAATCGTTGTCACCGAAGCCGGCGGTAGGGTCAGTGACCACTCGGGGCGCCCCTTCCGCTATAATGGACCAACTGCACAGCTGGCGCCCTATGTCTGTGCCGGGCCCAGTTTGCACGAGGCGTTGCTTGAGCGACTGCACGCAACGCCGCTACCCAAATAAAGAGGAGCTCATGAGCAAACCCCCATCCAAACAGCTTCTGCACCTGGTATTTGGCGGGGAGATGGTCACCCCTGATTCCAGCGAGTTCAAGGATCTGTCCGCGCTAGACATCATTGGCATCTTTCCCGACTACAACTCCGCCCTGACAGCCTGGCGCGCCAAGGCACAGGCCACCGTCGATAACGCGCAGATGCGCTACTTCGTGGTCCACCTGCACAAGCTTCTCGAGCCCGAGCCCCGCTAGGGCCAGAGCCCCCTCGTCGGCGGCCTGCAGCTGCGCCTCGCACTGCCTGTCGCGCTCATGCTATGAGCGACTCATCATGGCGCAGCCCCCAACAGAAGCCGCCGCCCATCACCGCCCCCCGGCGGCCGCGGTACAGCCGGTTTCACCGTCCAGAAGCCAGCGGACCATCATCGTCCGTCTCGGACGCGAGTATGTGCGCCGATACTTGACCACGCTGTCCTTCGCCATCGCGGCCATGCTCGTCACCTCCGCGTCGACGCCACTGCTGAGCTATCTGGTTCAGCCCGCGCTGGACCTGATCTTCACCAAAAAGCGCGCCGACATGCTGGTACTGATCCCCCTGGCTATCGTCGCGGTTGTCATCGCGCGCTCGATCAGCGGCTTTATCGAACTGGCTCTGGTCAATGGTCTGGCGGAGCGCATCGTGGCCGACACCCAGCGTGACATGTTTCGCGCCCAAATCCGCCTTGATCTGACCTCTCTGAACGCCGTGCATTCCGGCGAAGTCGTGTCCAAGTTTCTCTACGATGCCTCGCTGCTGCGCAATTCCCTCGCCCGTGGCGTCGCCGGTCTGGGAAAGGAACTGCTGACGCTGATCGGCCTGATGGTGGTCATGCTGATCATGGACTGGCAGCTGACACTGATCTCGCTTGTGGTTTTGCCGGCCGTCGCCTGGGTCACCCAGGCGCTTGGGCGCTCGATCCGCAAATCGGTCGACCGGGGGATGCAGGAGACCAGCAATTTCTCGACCACGCTCAGCGAAACCCTCGCGGGGAGGCGCATCATCAAGGCCTATGGGCTCGAAAACTATGCCGCAGCCATGGCGGATGCGCAGATCTCGCAGCGTCTGCGCTATTTATTGCGTACGGTGCGTGCCCGCGCCGCAGCAGTACCGGTAACTGATCTATTCGGCGGGCTGGTGATCGCCTTCACCATCTTCTACGCAGGCTGGGAAGGAATAAATGGTCATCTGACTCTCGGACATTTTGCCGCCTTCCTCGCCGCCATGCTGCTCGCGCAGCAGCCGGTTCGTAACCTCACACAGCTCTGGACAATTGCTGCCGAAGGACTGACCGCCGCAACCCGTATCTTCGACGTGATCGATGCCCGCCCCGACATCACGGATCGGCCCCAAGCTTTGTCATTGGCCATCACCCATGGCGGGGGCGCCATCAGCTTCGATCATGTGCGGTTTTCCTATCATGGTGATGCCACAATCCCGGCTATTGAAGACGTCAGTTTCGCCGTGGCGTCGGGCCAAAAAGTTGCCCTTGTGGGACCTTCCGGGTCTGGCAAATCGACGCTGTTCAATCTTTTGCTGCGCTTCTATGACGTGGCAGAGGGTGCCATCCGTATCGACGGACACGACATTCGCGATCTCACACTTGCCTCCTTGCGGGCCCATGTGGCACTCGTCACTCAAGATCCCATCTTGTTCGACGCAACCGTCGCCGAAAATATCACGCTGGGCCGGCAGGATGCCAGCACCGAGCAGATTAGGGCCGCCGCCAAGGCCGCAGCTGCGCATGACTTCATCATGGCCATGCCCGACGGATATGAAACCCGCGTCGGCGAAGGTGGGCTCAAACTGTCCGGAGGACAGAGGCAGCGTATCGCCATCGCAAGGGCTATGGTGCGCAACGCGCCGATCCTGTTGCTGGACGAGGCAACGAGTGCACTCGACAGTGAGAGCGAACGACAGGTACAGGATGCGCTCAGCGCACTGATGCGCGGACGCACCACCCTCGTAATCGCACATCGCTTGTCAACTGTGCTTGATGCCGACTGCATCTTCGTACTGGATCGCGGCCGCATCGTCGAATTCGGCAGGCATGGGGAGTTGCTGGCGCGCAAAGGTCTCTATGCACGCCTCTATCACCACGGCCTGGATGAGGAGCGGGTATCCGGCTGATCCCGATGCGCAATCTGACTGTCGGTCTCATCGCCTATCGCCTGCTATCGCGCATGGCCACTCCGCTCGCTCCGGTTTTGCTGCGCCAGCGCATGTTGCGCGGCAAGGAAGATCCCAAACGCATGGCGGAACGGCTCGGCTACACATCAATTCCGAGGCCGGACGGCACCCTAATCTGGATTCACGGCGTCAGTGTCGGAGAGTCGCTCGCCGCACTGCCCCTCATCGAGGTTCTAATACGTAAGCCAGGTCGACGGATTCTTCTGACCAGTGGCACGGTGAGCAGCGCCCAGGTGTTGCACCAGCGCCTGCCACCGGGCGTGCTGCATCAATTCGCGGTCGTCGACACGCCTGGTGCCGTCAGACGGTTTTTGGACCATTGGCGCCCCCAAATCGCGCTCTTTATCGATTCGGAAATTTGGCCCAACGCCTTGATCGAAGCCAAACGCCGCAACGTTTTGCTGGCGCTGGTCAATGGCCGGATGTCAGAACGCTCATTCACGAGCTGGTATCGTGCCCGCCGCAGCGCAGCTGTGCTGATGTCTGCCTACGACCTGTGCCTGGTCCAGGACGCGCGCACGGCGGAACGGCTGCGCCTGTTGGGTGCCGCTCAGGTCGAGGTAACCGGTAGCCTGAAGGCAGATGCCCCTGTGCTGCCTGCCGATCCGGCAGCGCTCGACAGCCTGCGGCAGGCCATAGGGGCGCGCCCGGTATTCCTCGCCGCCCAGACCCATCCAGGTGAAGAAACGATGATCTTCGCTGTTGACGACCGTCTGCGACAAACCTTCCCCCAGCTTCTCACCATCATCGTTCCGCGCCACCCCGATCGCGGCGCCGAGCTTCTGTCACAAAGTGGATCGCGTCCCACCGCGCGTCGTGCCCGTGGCGAACTGCCAGGCCCTGATACCGCGATCTATCTTGCAGATACCATGGGCGAGCTGGGCCTGTTTTACCGTGTGGCACGGCTCGCATTTGTCGGCGGCAGCCTTGTACCGCATGGCGGACAAAATCCGCTGGAGCCGGCCCGGCTGGGCTGTCCGCTTCTTGCAGGCCCGTTTACCGAAAACTTCGCCGATGCGTACGGGACCGTGTTCGCCATGCAGGAACTGGGCCGAGTCAAAGACGCGGAGGCAATCTGCGAACTCGCCTCATCATTCTTGGCTGATGCTAACTACGCGAAAAGGATCGGTGCAAGAGCCGAGGCTGGTGCACATAGCCTCGGCGGAGCAGTGGCGCTCACGATACAGGCGATAGAAAGCCTGTTGCACAAGGCAGGTTTGGATGCGCGCGCCTGACTTTTGGACTCGCAAAGATGGTTCCGCCCGCCTGCTCGGCTGCGTGCTCGCGCCCTTGGGTTGGGCTTATGGCGCAAGCGTCGCCTTTAAGGCCGCCCGCGCGCATCCCTATCGTGCCAACGCGCTGGTCATCTGCGTCGGCAATCTGAGTGTTGGCGGTACCGGCAAAACACCACTGGCAATCGTCGTCGCACGCAAGCTGCAGCACGACGGCTATCGTACGGTATTTCTGAGCCGAGGGTATGGTGGCACACAGCGTGGACCGCTCGTCGTCGATTGCAAAACCATGACTGCGGCACAGGTCGGTGACGAGCCCCTGCTTCTGGCACGTCATGGCGCTGTCATTGTTGCCCGCAACAGGCGTGCCGGCGCAATGCTTGCTGACGAGATGAACTTTGATGCGATTGTCATGGATGACGGCCACCAGAACTTTGCCCTCGACAAGGATCTCTCGCTGGTCGTGATCGACGGTGAACAGGGTTTCGGCAATGGCAGGCTGGTGCCTGCCGGCCCCTTGCGTGAGCCTTTGGCCCAGGGACTCGGACGCGCAAATGCAGTGGTCGTCGTTGGAGGTTCGGTACCAAGCCTCGGCAGCTTTGGTGGGGAGGTACTGCAGAGCACGCTCGTCGCGGACTGCGAGGGCTGGCGCGGCAAGCGCGTGGTAGCCTTTGCCGGCATTGGTCGGCCTGAAAAATTTTTTGCATCGGCACGGGCCTGCGGGATCGAACTCACCGCGTGCGTTGCCTTCCCCGATCATCACCCTTACACCACCGCTGAGCTTTCCAGCCTGGCCCGCAGCGCCAGGGAGCGTGATGCCGTCTTGCTCACTACCGAGAAGGACTATGTGCGACTGATGCCGGAACAGCGTCGCGGAATCGGCATATTTGCGATCGATATGCAGTTCGTCGATGCGGGGCCGCTCGACCAACTCATCGCCATGGCGCGGACGCGAACATGACGATACCAGCGCATTCGGCTCAGTTGTCTGTCTACTGGCGCCTGCGCTACCGTGCCGAGGCTGCCCTGTTCTTTGCCTTTATGAGGGCCTTCAGGTTGTTGCCGGTCGACGCGGCCTCCGCCCTCGGTGGCTTTATCGGCCGCCATCTGCTGGCGCACACGCCGATTGACCAGCGCGCGCGGCACAATCTTGAAGCCGCTTTCCCCGACAAATCGCCGCAGGAGCTTGCCGGGATCCGCAAGGAGATGTGGGATAACCTTGGCCGTACGATCGCCGAGTACCCGCATCTTGATGCCTTCCGTATGTACGGCGATGATCCGCGGATCATTGTCGAAGGCCTTGAGCATGTGCGCTTCGCACAACAGACCGGAAAGGGAATCATTTTTCTGTCCGGACATTTTGCGAATTGGGAAATCCTGCCGATCACCGCCGCTGATTATGGCCTTGAAGGCGGTAGCGTGTACCGGCCGGTCAACAATCCGTATGTCGATGCCTGGACCGTCGCACAGCGCACCTCGAACGGGCCCAAACACGTGATTTCGAAGGGCCCACAGGGAACACGGCGCATTTTTTCGCTGTTACGGCAGGCCAAAGCGATTTTCATGTTGGTCGACCAGAAAACCAATGAGGGTATTCCGGCGCAGTTTTTCGGCCGCATGGCGATGACGACACCCGCCCCTGCAGTTCTGGCTCTCAAGGTGGGAGCTATCCTCTTGCCAACGACCAATGAACGCCTAAAGGGAGCTCGCTTCAAGGTTACGGTTCATCCGCCCATTGTCGCAGTTGCAAGCGATGATCACGGCCGCGATGTCCTCAATCTCACGCAACAGATCAACGATGTCATCGAGGCAGTAATCCGCAGGCGTCCCTCGCAATGGCTGTGGATCCACCGACGCTGGCCTAAAACCGGCGACCGGCCAAGGTCGCGGCGCGGCAAGGCAGCTCAGGTCCTCGGCGGTAGCGGTGTCGGCGTCGACAAGGACGGATCGAGTTTGACCTGAAACCAGTTCAGTCCCCAATGCAGATTGGGTCCGGTCGCCCGTCCAGTTGCTCCGATCGTGCCGATCTTCTCTCCGCGACGGACGCGCTGACCAAGCTTAACCTCCAAGCGGTTCTGATGCACGTAGCAGGTGGATACCCCCTGGCCGTGATCCAGCAAGGTAAGATTGCCATCGAGGACGTAGTTCGGACCAATGAGAGACACTACACCGTCTGCTGGGGCGCGGATGGGTGTGCCAGCTGGGGCGGCAATATCTATTCCCAAATGCGGGGCGCGCGGCTTGCCATCCAAGACGCGCTGACTGCCATACACCGACGTGACAATGCCGGCCACCGGCCAGTCAAGGCCAGCCGCATACCACACCGCATTTGTTTCCTGCGTACGCGCCTTGGCGATCGCGAGCGCTTCTTCGTGAATGCGCTGCAGGATTTGCGGCGGAGGAGACACTTCGTTTTCGGGTAGTCCGTTAATCTGCTGCACCTGATAGATGCGGGGCATCACATCCACATGCCTGTGCGCGAGCCGGCCGCCCATCCGGGCCTCCACCCGTGCCGCCTTAGTGCGGTCATAGGCGATGCCAAAGGTGAACATGCCATCGGTCCCGACCTCAACCGGGGCCCCATCAACCGTAATTTTTGCTCCGGGCTGCGTCTTGCCCAGTACAAGCTTGCCCTGTTCCACCGCGGCCGGAACCGCAAGCAGGAGATCATGCGCTCGGGCCGGCAGCATCCACCCGAGTGCGCCCAGCGCCAGAAGCTCACGGCGGGCAATCATTTCGGGGTAAGACCCGCGGCCGAGAACCGTTTCAGGGCCTCAGCGGGCGAGGCATAGGCCTCCTGCAGATCAACACTCCAATAACGCAGGGCATCGAGCGGAATCTGCGTGCCCGAAACCGCGCATATGACATAGGACCCTGGGCGAACAACATGATATTCGCCATCAAGATACTCTAGTACGGCCTCGCCATCCGGCCGAAAATCACGATCCATTCGGTTCATATTGCATCCTGTCCCAGGACGAAAATAAGCCACAAGCCCGACGAATTGAAGGCCTGTGCCGCTCTTTTAAAATTTGTATACCCCGATTCATTGATGACACGAAAAACGGCTTGCGATGGGGCGAGTTTTGGATTCGTCTGGGGGCATGAT
>JBMFWV010000005.1:0-76135 GCA_049964915.1 Rhizomicrobium sp. | reverse complement strand
CCTTCCCGGCAGACCGGTGGTTATCTGGACGCCAGTTATTATCAGGGGCATGAATATCGGTTGGCGGGTGCGTTTACCGGTCCGATCAATGATGTTTTGGCCGGTAGAATTGCGGTCGTGACCGGATCATTTGATGGGATCGGAAGAAACTTATTTGGCGGGGCCAAGGTCAGTGGCTATCATACGGATGGTCTGCGGGCGAAACTGCTGTATACACCGACCTCCAATTTAAGCGTTCTGCTGAGCTACGACATTATGTCGTCCGACAACACCAACGCGCTTCCGTACGTAGCCACGTATAATATTTCATATCCTTTCGGTGTGAAGACCTACAGCGCGCATCTCCAGCAGGTGCTGGCTTCAGAAGGGATTACACCGTCATTCAGCAATACGAATGTGTCGATCAACACGCCAGGCAGAGACGTTGATCTCAGTACAGGGGCGTCCGCTCAGGTCGATTATACGTTCCACGGCTACAAGCTTACATCAATCACCGGTTACAGATTCTGGCGGAATGTTCAGACGCAGGACATTGACGGATATTCTGCACTGACGCCCCTAACTCCATACCAACTGGCCGATCTTGGGCATGTAAGGCTGAATCAGTACTCCGAAGAGTTGCGAGTGGCTTCGCCACTTGGTGGCTTTATTGACTATGTCGCGGGCTTATATTTCTTCCGTGCGCCGGACTATGAAACCTATCAGCGCACCACCACGCATCTGTCGAATGGAGTGACTACTGTAAACAGTGGTTTGAATACGTATGGCTCAACCTCAACTGACTACGCAGCGTTTGGTCAGGCCAATCTGAATTTCACCAGTTACTTCCGCGGCATCGTCGGGCTAAGGCTCATCCATGACGATCTGAGTTTCTATACAAATCGTGTTTCCACAAGCCCAACGCCGGTGCCAGGTATAAATCCGTCGTTTGTTGCCAACGGATCAACTCACCACGATGATTATTCCACGAAATTGGGGTTACAGTACGATCTGTCTAACTCGATCCATACCTACTTCACATATTCGCGGGGATATAAGGGGCCTGCTTACAACGTATTTTTCAACATGAACCCGCTCGATACCAGCGCGTTGGCTCCCGAAACGTCTAATGACTATGAATTGGGCTTTAAGTCGACATTGTTCAATGACCAGGTCCTTTTCAATGTCGGGGCATGGCTTGATAACGTCTCCGGCTATCAGGCAAATGAACCGGATCTCGTTGCTGGCACGGTAGTCACCCGGTTGATTAATGCTGGTCAGGTCAGAACGAGCGGCGTTCAGCTGGATGCCATGTACCTGGCGAGTGATGATCTCACCTTCTCGGGAACCTTTGCCTACACCGATGCCAAGATCGTCAAATTTAACTGCCCGCCACAGGCTGCAGTCAGCTGTGATGTCAACGGCAAGCCGCTTCCATTCGCTCCCAAGACCAAGTTTGATATCCAGACAGACTATTTGGCTTATTCGACGGACACCTATGATGTTGGACTGCGGACAGATTATTCATATCAGTCGTCGCAACAGGACAGCATTTCCCAGACGCCCGACACGATTCAGCCTGGATATGGTATTTGGAATGGGTCGGTTTCGTTGAAGAATAAGCCCTCTGGGTGGACTGTGCGCTTTGTCGTGAATAACATTCTGGACCAGCACTATTATACAGCCCTAATTGAAACGAACGGAGGGCTGATTGGCCAGGTGCCTCGCGATTTCAGGCGCTACGTCGGCATACAATTCCACAAGAGCTTTGACTGATGCGTTGATGGAACCGGTACTGGGCGGCTTACCTGTTGGAACCAAGGGTGAGCCGCTCGTCCCGTTCAAGGGGTTATGATCTCGTTACGAGAAGCGTGCCGTTGGTCGGGATGTCAGCATGACTTCTATGTGTACAAGACTTAGCGATTTGCGGCGCAGTGATCGTGATGAGCGGCTCAACGCTGCGGCAGCGTCCGGCTGTTGAGGTAGATCTCGGCGCGTATGTCTCCAAGAGTTCACTTTCGGCGGGCCTTAGGCAAACAATGTGATGTTGCCGGAGGCATAGGGAGGTGCGCCAGGGAGCTCAACGTCGGTGATGACGCGCGGTGTTTCCAGCGGCGTCCCGATTGGGCTACTAAGGCGAGTTATTCGAAATCTCTGGACACCTGACGCCGCAAATGTGGACCAACCGCAACAAGTTAATCCTATTTATGCTGCTCGGCAGCAATATGCTGAATTATGCCGACCGGCAGATCATTGCGTTGTTGAAGCCCATGCTTCAGCATCAGTTGCACTGGACAGACGCCGACTACGGACAACTCACAGCGCTATTCCAACTGGCCTCGGCCGTAGCCTTTCTGGGATCTGGCTGGGTGGTGGATCGGATTGGCTGGAGGCGAGCTAACCCATTGTCGGTGGGGGCTTGGAGCCTCGTAGCGATGACGCAAGCGTTTGCCCGCACACTCAGCCAATTCTCGCTGGCACGTATCGTCCTCGGTTCCACGGAGGCGTTTTGCACGCCCACCACGATAAAAACCATTGCCGCAGTATTCCAGAATGAGGATCGCTCCCTGGCGCTGGGGTTCATGAATGCGGCGGGAGCACCAGCCGCCTTTGTGACACCCATTATTATTCCATGGCTTGCGTTGCGGATCGGCTGGGAAAATTCATTTCTGGTAACCGGCGGTGTCGGCCTTATTTGGGTCGCGGTCTGGTACATGTGCTCGCTGGGAAAAGTCCCCGGGGAAGCCCGGAACCTGGCACCTGCGAAGCGGCCGGGGGTGCGCTGGAGCGTGGTGTTACGCGACAAGCGGACATGGACGGTAGCGGGCGCAAAGGTTTTGTCGGATCAGATCTTTTGGCTATTTATGTTTTGGACGCCGGATTTGTTTCATACTGTCTTTCACCTGAGCATGGCTGAATACGGAACACCGATCGGCATTATTTCTGCGGTCATGGCGGTTGGCGGCTTGGTGGGTGGCTGGGTGCCAAGGCACCTGATGCAGCGTGGGGTTAGCCTTAATGCCGCACGCAAGGGTAGCCTTCTTGGGGCTGCACTTCTGGTAACTCCGGTCTGGATGGTTCTGGTCGTGCACAATTACTGGATCGCCACCGCGCTTCTTTGTGTGATGATGGCGGCCCACCAAGCCTTTTCGGTCAACGTTTTTGCTCTGGCTGCCGACATATCACCTGTATCCACATTAGCCACGGTGATCGGCATTTGTGCCTTCTTCGGAAATCTGGCAGGCGCGGCGTTACTGCAAATCGCGGGTTGGGAGTTGGGCGCGGGTTACGGCTATGCTCCTTTGCTGGCTTTGGCGTCTGTGTCCTATTTGCTTGGAGTGGTCTGGGTACAGGTACTGTTGCCCCGAATTGTCGCGACGGCGCCGGAGGAGGGACCAGAACTCGCATAGCCGGTGAATGAAAGTTCCCTGGCTGCGACGTGTCTGGTGGTAGGTCGATCTGGCGATTCCTTGCGGCTAAGCTTCAGTCAGGTCTGGGTGAGGCCGAACAGCATTGGAATTCTGCGAGTGACAGTAGCCAGATAATGGCAGGAATGCAAAGTCGCAGGCGATGGCCTGCTCGGGAGGAATGGTCATGGTAGTCGTGCAATCGAGCCTCGGATTTACGTTTTCGCTCGATGGGAAGAAAATTCTACAGCATTCCCCGGAGTCCCCATTGCTATTTGTCGGCGTCGGTGAGCCCCACATGGCCATGCAAAAGGGGCACTTTGACATCTCCGATTACGTAGTGGAGCGCGTTGCACTGCGCCACGCTGAATGTTCTGTGCGAGGCGCTGAGACAGTGGTGCGATTATCGCCGGCCGCTGGATTGGCAGCGACGGTTGAGCTCTCCTTTGTGCAGGATGGTTCCAATGCGCGCATCACCTTCAAACGGTTGGATCAGACGATTAACCGCCTCTGGCTGCGGGTCGCTTCGGAACAGGACGAACATGTATGGGGCGGTGGCGAGCAGCTTTCGTATTTCGACCTCGCACAGCGCAAATTTCCACTATGGACGTCTGAACCCGGAAATGGACGTGATAAATCTACGTTGCTGACCTGGCGTTCTGATCAGCACAACAAGAGCGGTGGCGACTACTATCAGACGTATTATCCGCAGCCGACATTCATCAGTTCTCGTCGGTACGCACTTCACGTTGACACTTTGGCGTATTCAATCTTTGACTTCACGCGTGAAGGCTTTCACGAGATCGAGGTCTGGGAAGTACCAAAGGCAATCGAATTCTGGTCGCGTCCGCATTTTTCCGATCTCGTGACGGCGCTATCGGATCGATTTGGCCGCCAACCTCTGTTACCCGACTGGATCTACGATGGCGCGATCATGGGCTTGAAAGAGGGGGAGGCCAGTCTTTCGCGCCTCGATGCCATCATTGAGTCTGGCGCTCGCATCAGCGGCCTTTGGATCGAGGATTGGGTGGGAGTACGCCAGACCGCTTTCGGTCGTCGCCTGTTCTGGGACTGGAAGTGGAACCGCGCGCGCTATCCGGAGCTGGATCAACAGGTGGTGGCTTTGGCCGCCCGCGGCGTGAAGGTTTTGGGTTACATCAATCCCTATCTCTGCGTTGATGGAACGCTCTTTCCGGAGGCGAAGAAGCGTGGCTTTCTCGGCAGGCGCCCGGACAGTGACGAGGTTTACACGGTGGATTTTGGTGAATTCGATTGTGGGTTTGTCGATTTTACCAACCCCGAAGCCAAGGCTTGGTTCGAAGAGAGTGTCATTGGACGCAATATGATCGATTTTGGTCTGTCTGGCTGGATGGCCGATTTTGGCGAATATCTGCCTACTGATATTCGTCTTGCCTCAGGCGAGACCGGCATGACGATGCATAATGCCTGGCCAGTACTATGGGCGGAGGTAAATGCGAAGGCCGTAAGCCGCCGGGGTAAGACCGGAGAGATCATATTTTTTATGCGTTCGGGCTATAGCGGTTCGCAACGCCATTGTCCGCTTTTATGGGCCGGTGACCAATCTGTTGACTTCACGCGCCACGACGGCTTGGGAACGGTTATATGCGCGGCGCTCTCATCTGGCTTGCTCGGAAACGCCTATCATCACAGTGATATTGGTGGTTACACGAGTCTTTTTGACAATGTGCGTACTGCTGAACTGCTAATGCGTTGGGCGGAAATGGCGGCCTTTACGCCAGTGATGCGCAGCCATGAGGGCAATCGGCCCTCGCAAAATCTTCAGATCGATCAGGATCCGGAGGTTCTGGCCCATTTTGGGCGGATGACACGCATCTATGTTCATCTTGCACCGTATCTGCGCAGCCTCTCTCAGGAGGCATTCAAAACCGGTCTTCCAGTTCAGCGGCCCCTATTCTTGCATTTCGAGGATGACCCGAAGACTTATGATATTCAGACAGCCTATCTCTACGGACCTGACCTACTTGTAGCGCCAGTCATCGAGGCAGCGCGGACAAGCTGGTCGACATATCTTCCCGCAGGCGCAAATTGGGTTCACGTCTGGAGCGGCGAGTGTCACGTAGGCGGGCAGACGGTCAGTGTTGCCGCGCCCTTAGGTCAGCCGCCCGTCTTTTACCGGGCAGACTCGAAGCATGCGACACTCTTTTCGGCGCTTCAAAGCGTTGCATGATTGGCTTCAGAGCATACAAATTGACGGATCCAGGCCGGGTAGCCTGGTGCAATTTTCCATTCCCGCTGAAGCAAGGCGTTTGTCGTCTGGGCCAATCTGCAGCAGGGGGTGATGGCCGGCCCAACCTCGGCCCAGCATTGCAAGCAGATCGGCGAGTTTTGCAGTCTCCCCTCCGGCTGGGCGAGCGCGGCGGGGACTGAAAGCGAAATGGCGGTGCTGCGCCGGCGTCGAAGATGGCGGTAGCCCGTCCAAGCACCACCGCGCCGCGATCGGCCGGCAGATGGAGAGTGGATGACGATGGTGCGATGTAGCCGCCGTCCGATGTAGCCGCTTTCCGCAGTTGACGCGGTTCCGATTGATGATATTTTGATGATCACCATTTGATTTGGGACCACAAAGTCCCCATCTGATGAGGATCAGGGAATGCCGGGGTGTGGTCACACCGGTCCTCCCGCTTACGTAAGGAGCCGGACAATGGCCAGGTTTGGGGTCGGGGTTGGCGAGGATTTCCCGATGGACGATCGGCTGCCGCCGGGCGCGGGACCAGACGGGCCTGAACCTGGCTACAGCTATAGGGACTGGGGCTGGTACGCCCGGGAATGGTATGCCTTCAAGGCCGCGCATCGTGCGGCGAAGGCGCGCTGGCGTGCGGCGCGGGCCCAGTTTCGTGCTGAGCGCAAGGTCCGGCAGGCGCAGTACTGGTCTGAACAGGCAAGAAGTTTTGGCTATGGGCCGGGACCTGGTGCGCCGCCCTATGATCTGCCGCCCACAGGTCCCCAGGGCTATGGTTATGGGCGCGTTGGCTATGGCCGCTTTGGCCTGGTGCGGCCCTATCTCATTTTGGGTATCGTGATCGCGCTTGCGCTCAGCGGTCTCATCCGGCTTCTTGCGGCGCTGCCGGTGTTGCTTTTTGGTCTGATCGTTGCCGTAGTCTTGTGGTTTACCCACCATCGCCGTGGCCAGGCGGGCTTTTATCCGCCGCCTTCACCACCCAGCCGGTTTTAAGCCGAGGCCTGATGCAGTCCCGTCGCAGACGCTACCAAACCGCAGCTGACGCCATGCGTGCGGCGGCGGATGCTATTGACGGCAACAATACTGAGCGCACCACGACCCGCGTTCAACTTGAAATGCCACCACAGGCAATGGAGCGTTTGCAGCGTTTGAAGGAACGCACCGAAGCTGCTTCCTATGCCGAGGTTATCCGCAATGCCCTGCGTCTTTTTGAGGCCCTGATCGACGAGCACGAAAAGGGCGCGGAGTTCTCGCTCAAGCGCAGCAATGGCGAAATCGTAGCCTACAAGATCTTCGTCTGAGAGGCAGGATCATGCGTGTCATCGAACGGCCCTCACCCAATCAGGATTCGCGGGGGCCTGGTGTCAAACCCGATCTTCTGGTGCTGCATTATACGGGAATGCGTACCGCCGCAGAGGCCCTGGCGCGCCTGTGCGATACTGCGGCAAAAGTCAGTGCCCATTACACGGTCGATGAGGATGGCACCATCTACGCCCATGTGCCGGAGGATCGCAGGGCCTGGCATGCAGGCGTTTCTTTCTGGGCTGGAGTGAGCAACATCAATGGCTGCTCCCTTGGCATTGAACTCGTTAATCCCGGACACGAGTTTGGCTATAGGCCATTTGCCGACGCGCAGATCGAGGCGCTCATCGATCTCATTGCCGACATACGTATGCGTCATCCTATCGCGCGTCACCGTATTGTCGGACACAGCGATGTCGCTCCAGCGCGTAAACAGGATCCTGGTGAGCTGTTTCCCTGGAAGCAACTTGCGGACTACGGAATTGGTCTGTGGCCCGAGACTGCGGCACGTCATCTGCGCGGGACGGTCACAGAAGGGCTGGCGCGCTTCGGCTATGGCACGCCGCCTTTGGTCGACTGGCCACTCGAAAACACCATCGCAGCCTTCCAGCGTCGCTTTCGCCCTGCACAGGTGACGGGTCTGTGGGATCACGAATGCGGTCGCCTGCTTGAAAGTCTGCTGACGTTTGCAGGCTTAGACGCGAGCAACATGACAGGGGAAGAAGATTAGGTCACCCGTCTCGCGCAAACGCTGTGCTTGCCGCAGCAGGGAGAACCGCTGCTCAGTTCAACGTCATGGGTATGCCGGCGTCGCGAACTCAGAGGGGATATTCGAAAAGCGGGAGCATGCGGTCCGGTACCGCGTCCGAGGGGGCATCACCGATGCGCGTTGCTCCCATCTGTTTGTAGAAGGCCTCAGCGTAGGGATCAGACAGGATCGACAGCATGGTGCCGCCGAGGGTTCGCGCCAGGTCACAGGCGGCGCCAAAGAGCCGTCGACCAATGCCGTGGTCGATTTCGTCGGGCTCGACGAAGAGGTGCTGCAGGTCAATGGTCCCGCCGCCCATAGGCTTGAGGTTAGCCACCGCGACCGTGCGCCCTTCATGCTCGGCAACGAGCACGTGTCCGGCGGCAATCTGTTCCGGCTGAATGGTCAAGGACGCCTCGGACAAGGCCATGAAACCGGCATCATAACCCCAGTGAGCTTTGGAGCGTTTGCACAGCTCGCTCAGTGTATGTGCCTCTTCGAGGCGCGCAGGTCTGATGGTGAGGGTCATTCGCGATCGCTGTCATTCAAGGCTTGGCAGAAAAGCTTTATTGCCCATCGCTCGTCAATGGCGTAATTCTGAAACGCGTCAGATGGCCGGATGGCTGCTCGCATGGCCTTGCGGCAAATGCGGGAGGAAAGTCCGGGCTCCACGGAAACACGGTGACGGATAACATCCGCCGGGGGTGACCCCAGGGATAGCGCCACAGAAAACAAACCGCCTTCGTCCTTCGGGCGTGGCAAGGGTGAAATGGTGCGGTAAGAGCGCACCGCGCGAGCGGCAACGCAAGCGGCATGGCAAGCCCCACCGGGAGCAAGACCAAATAGGGACGGCACAGGATCTGTTCTCCGGATCGCCGTCCGGGTCGGTCGCGTGAGGCGCTCGGTAACGAGCGTCCCAGAGGAATAGCCATCCGTTCGCCTGCGGGCGAATGACAGAACCCGGCTTACAGGCCGTCTGACGCCTATCCTGTCGCCACCGGCAAGGTCTTAAGGCCGCGGAAGAAGGGCAGGGTACGCCATTGTGGTTTGGCTTCAGGGTCGGCCAGACGCAGATGTGGAAAATGCGCAAACAGGCTTGGGATCGCGAGCTGGGCTTCGAGCCGCGCCAGGGGCGAGCCGATGCACAGATGGGCGCCGCCACCAAAGGCGACGTGCGGAGCATCCTTGCGGGCGATGTCGAAGCGGTGAGGATCGGCAAAGATCTTGGGATCGCGATTGGCACCACGCAGGGATAGCGTCATAGCCTGGGAGGTATGGATGGGACAGCCATCGACCTCGAGCTCGCGTGAGGCAATGCGCGCGGTGACATCGACTGGCGATTCAAAGCGCAGGACTTCTTCGACCGCACTGTTGATGAGGCTGGGATCGGCCTTGAGCCGGGCGAGTTCTTCGGGATGGGTGAGAAGCAGCCACACGGCGTTGCCGATGAGATCGGTGGTGGTTAGGTTCCCGCCGATTAGAAGCCCCTGAAGATTGTTGGACAGTTCGCCGTCGCTGAGCGGAGCGCCTTCTGCCTGCAGCTGCACCATGTCGCTGATCAGATCGTCCTGTGCAAACGCGCGGCGCTCTGCCATGAGCTGACGGAAATAGGCGGAAATGGCATTGACCGACGTCACCATGCGCTCGGTCTCATCGGGGGTACGAAACGGATTGAGGCTGAGAATCGCCCCTTCCGACCAGGCACGGAATTCGCTGAGCCGACTGTTGTCGACACCGAGAATGCGCGCGATGACATCGATCGGCACCAGCAGCGCGAAGTCATCCATCGCGTCAAACGTGGCGCGCCCCTTCAGGGCATCGAGCTTCTCGTCAATCAACTGCTGGATCGCGTCGCGGCTGCGCGAGACACGGCGATACAGCGCTTTGGCGAGCGGGGTGCGAATGCGCGCATGATCCGGGTCATCGAGAAAAAGGATCGATTTGTCGGCTTCGTCCTCGGCCTGGATGCCATCGACCATTTCACGCCGCGACATGGTTGCGGCCGGTTCGGCATTGGAGGGATGGCGCCACATGCTGGTGTCTGAGAGCACTGTGCGCACATCCCCATAACGGGTGAGGATGAAGGTGCCTGCCATCTCATCGCGATGAACGGGACAGGCGCTCCGCAAGTGGTCAAGGAAGCGATGCGGATCCTTGTTGAAATCCGGATTGATGGGGGTCAGATCGATCATATTGGGCAGGGGCTGGTCGGCCATAACAGTCTCCCGCGGTTACATCTCAGGCTAACATGTCTGACAGTTTGTCAACAGTGACAAGGGGGGCATATTGCCGTCTGCAGTTGAGAACAAATCAAGTACATTTGTGAGGGTGGCCGGCAGTCTTCGATGCCTCCGCTGTGGTAGGTTTTTATTTTGTTCCGGTATTGGTCATGATGGGGGTAAAGACTGGCGCTGAAAACATGGTCCAACCCCCCAATTTTGCTTGGTTATTATTGACCGCCCAGCTAATCCCATGATATCCCATGCTGTCCCACGGTTGCCCAGGTGGGTCCGGAACCAATGCGCCGGAAGGGGTAACCGGACCAGGGTCGGGACCACGGGGGTAAGCAGCGCGCATGAAGGGGCAACTCTTCATTTCTACATTTTCCGGGACACTCGACGGCAAGGGTCGGGTCTGCATTCCCGCGAGCTTTCGTGAAATCCTGAGCGCACAGGAAACCCTCGGGGTCTATTTGCGGCCGGTCATCGGCGAGGCCATGCTTGAGGGCTTCGGCGAGCAGCTGATGGCGGAATATCACGCCAAGCTCCAGACCCTGGATCCCTTCGATGCGGCCGATCTTGATGACAATGAGCATTTTGCGCTGTCGCTCACTCAGCTTCTGCCGCGCGATGAAAATGGTCGCGTTCGCCTTCCCGACGAGTTCATTGCCCATGCCGGTCTTCAGGATCGGGTGGTGTTTGTGGGCCAGGGCGCGCGCTTCCAGATCTGGGAGCCGCAGGCCCACACCAACATGCTGGCCGAGCGCAAGGCCCGCTATGAAGCCAAGCGGGCAGCTGCCAAAGCGGCGCGGAGCGCGCCATGAGCAAAGGTCATGTCCCGGTTCTTCTAGGTGAGGTGCTGGAGCTAATCCGGCCGCGCACGGGCGGCCACTATGTGGATGGAACCTTTGGCGGCGGTGGTTACGCTCAGGCCATTTTAGATGCAGCCGACTGCAAGGTATTCGGCATCGATCGCGATCCGGATGCCATTGCTCGGGGCCAGACGCTGGTGGCGCGCTATGGCGGACGGCTGACGCTGATCGAAGGCCGCTTTTCACAGATGGAGGCGCTGCTGGCCAAGGTTGCAGCAGGGCCGGTTGATGGCGTGGTCCTCGATATTGGGGTGTCCTCGTTTCAGCTGGATGAGCCACAGCGCGGTTTCTCCTTCCGCGATGATGGTCCGCTCGACATGCGCATGAGCCGTGAAGGGTTCAGTGCCGCCGATGTCGTCAACGACACCGACGAAAAGGAACTTGCCGACATCATTTTTCAGTATGGCGAGGAGCGTCATTCGCGGCGTATCGCCCATGCCATTGTCGCGGCCCGTCCGATCGCGCGCACTTCTGAACTGGCCCAGATTGTATTTCGGGCTTACGGGTCCAAGGCTGCCAGTCAGCCCATTCATCCTGCCACCAGAACCTTTCAGGCGCTACGCATCTACGTCAATGACGAACTGGGCGAGTTGGAGCGGGGTCTGGCTGCCGCCGAGACCGTGCTGCGTGCGGGCGGTCGGCTTGCGGTTGTTGCCTTCCATTCGCTGGAAGACCGCATTGTCAAACGCTTCTTCAGCGTCGCCAGTGGCGCTGAGCCGCAAAGCTCGCGTCATTTGCCGCAGCGCACCCGGCCTGCGGCCTCATTCCGTGCACTGACCCGCCGCCCGGTGGTGCCTGGCGCCCATGAAATCTCCCTCAATCCGCGTGCGCGTTCCGCACGCCTTCGCGCAGGAGAACGTCTTGGCTAGGTCCTTCAGTCGTGGAACCGTGCTGACGGTTCTCAACTTTGCCTTTGTTGCTCTCAGCGGCATGGTCTGCCTCGGTCTATATCATGTCGCCGAACAGACGCGCGTCGCCAAAGACGAACTGCATCACGTCAATCATCAGATTGCCCAAGAGCAGAACGAGATGACGGTGTTGCAGGCCGAATGGGCACGGGTCGCCGATCCGGCGCGGATCCAAAGGCTGGCGCAGGCCTATCTGGGGCTGACCAACAAGCCGACGGTTGAACTGTCGTCCTTGACCATGCTGCCGAAGCGCGATAGCGGCGAGGGACCGGGCGGCGCCAAACTGCGTACGGCCAGTGCCCGCGAGAACAGCGAAACTGCAAATTCGAACTTCCGCCTCGCCTCGGTGCGCATGCGGAACTGATGTGGCTATGGATGTGTCAGCGCCGCCCACAATCATTCAACGACGTATCGCCATTGCCGCGCTGATCTGTGTGATGGCGTTTGCCGTAATCGGCTTTCGCCTCTTTGACATCATGGTTCTTTCGCGTGGCTATGTGCGTCACCGAGGGGTAGCCCCGCCCGTCACCACCCGCGCAGATCTGCTCGACCGCAATGGTGAGTTGCTCGCCCGTGACCTTCCGGTTCATGACCTTTATGCCCAGCCGCACTTTCTCGTCCACAAGCGGCGCGTTGCACGCGAATTGGCCAAGGCGACCGGAGCCGGGGTTCAGCGCCTGACCCGCATCTTTGCCAGCCATCATCGTTACGTTCTAGTCGAGCGCCAGATTTCTCCAGATGCGCAGGCCCGCGTCATGTCTCTGGGACTGCCAGGGCTCGAATTCCAGCCGTCCTACAAGCGTTATTATCCCCAGGGGGGCTCCGCCCAGATCGTCCTCGGCTACACCGATGGCAATGGCCGCGGGATTTCCGGACTGGAACTTGGCTTGAACAAGATGTTGGAAGGGGGCATTCCCGGCAAGGACGGGGTGCGTCTCTCACTCGACATGCGGGTGCAATATGCCCTCGCCCAGGAGATCGAAGCCGCGCGCGAGGAGTTCACTGCCCGTGCTGCCGGCGGCATCGTCATCAACGTCGACACCGGGGAAGTTCTTGCCCTCGTCAATCTGCCCGACGGTGCGCCGGGGGTGCCCAATTACGGCGCCAATCCCTATCGCGACCGCATGGCGGACAGCGATTACGAACTGGGATCGGTGTTCAAGATTTTCTCCTTCGCGATGGCACTTTCTGAACACACCATCACCCCCGATACCACCTTTCCCATCCCCAAGGCCCTCAAGGTCGGGCGTTTCTACATCCACGATGCGGATCCCATGCCCCCGGTGATGACCGCGCGCGACATCCTCGCCCAGTCCTCCAATGTCGGCACCTCGCAGATCGTGCTGCGTTCCGGTGCGGTTAAACAAAAGGCATTCCTGGCCAAGCTGGGGCTCTTGAGTCCGGTCAAGTCGCAACTGCCCGAGACCGCCCGGCCGCTCTACCCCAGTGACTGGGGGCAGATCGAGACCGCCACCATCGGCTTTGGCCAGGGGATCTCGATCACGCCCCTGTCCTACGTCCATGCCGCGGCAGAAGTCGTCAATGGCGGGCGCGCGCTCAACCTCACCTTCCTGCGGCATCCTCAGGACGCGCGCGGCAAGCAGCTCATTCCGCGCTCGGTCAGCCTGGAAATGCGCTCACTCCTGCGCAATGTCGTGGTCAATGGGACCGGAAAAACGGCCAATATTCCGGGCTATGATGTCGGCGGCAAAACCGGATCGGCGCAGGTTGCGGGGCCCGACGGGCGCTATCTGCACGGTCCGCTTCGGACCTCGTTCTGTGGCGTCTTTCCGATCGACCACCCGCGCTATTTGCTCTTTGTGCTGTTGGACCAGCCCCATGGTACCAAAAAGACCTTTGGGCTGATCCTCTCGGATTTCACGGCGGTTCCGATGGCCGGACGCATCATCGCCCGGATTGCGCCATTGCTCGGGCTTGTTCCCCAACTGCCACCGGCCACCGACGGCGTTGAGACTGCGGCGAAAAACGCCCAGGGAAATCCATAATGGCAACATATTCCGGCGTCACAAGCAGCGCGATGATGAGAGCAGAAAGCGCCATGGTGCCTGGTACAGCGCTCAGCGGCTTGACGAGCGACAGCCGCCTGGTCAAACCCGGATATCTTTTTGCCGCCTTGAATGGCGCGCAGACCGATGGTGCCCGTTTCATCGCCGATGCCGTGGCGCGCGGCGCGACCACAGTTCTGGGTGTACCGGCGCTTGCTCCCATGGTTGAAGCCTTGGGCGTGCGCTTTATCGCCGACGAGCAGCCGCGGCGTCGTTTGGCCGAACTCGCCGCGGATTTTTACCGCGCCCAGCCGGAGGTGATTGCGGCGGTAACCGGTACCAATGGCAAGACCTCGGTCAGCGTCTTCTTGCGCCAGATCTGGCAACGTCAGGGCTACAAGGCAGCGAGCCTTGGTACGATCGGTCTTGTCAGTTCCTTTGGCGTGCAAAATCTCGCCCATACCACGCCTGATCCGGTCGAACTGCATGGTCTGCTCGCCGAACTTGCCGGCAAGGGTGTGCAGCATCTGGCGCTGGAGGCTTCCAGTCACGGCCTCGACCAGTATCGGCTTGATGGTGTGCGCCTTGCTGCCGCCGCCTTCACCAATATCAGTCGCGACCATCTCGATTATCATCCGGACTTTGCCCATTACCTCGCCGCAAAATGCCGCCTCTTCCGCGACCTGACGCCGCCTTCAGCGCCGGCCGTCATCTTTGCTGATGTGCCCTATGCCGAGATTGTGCGGGCCGAAGCCCAGGCACAGAACTTGCGGATCATCAGCATCGGCAGCGGCAACAACAACGAAATCCAGATCTGCGAGGCGCAGAGCATGCCCTGGGGACAAAGTCTTCGTCTCAAGGTGATGGGCCGGCAGGTTTCAGTGAGGCTGCCGCTTGTCGGCGATTTTCAGGCGGCAAATGCGCTGGTCGCGGCCGGCCTTGCCATAGGACTGGGTGAGAACGAAGAGGCGGTGTTTGCTACCCTCGCGGAACTTCGCGGTGCCCCAGGACGGCTCGAGAAGGTCGCCATTGCCCAAAATGGCGCGCCTATCTTTGTCGATTACGCGCATACCCCTGATGCGCTCGAAAATGTGCTGCGCGCTATGCGCCCCCATGTTGCGGGCAGGATCATCGTCGTCTTTGGCTGTGGCGGTGATCGTGACCGTGGCAAGCGTAGCGTGATGGGAGCTGTGGCCGCCCGTCTTGCTGAGGTGGTAATCATCACCGACGACAATCCGCGCAGCGAGGATCCAGCAAGGATACGCAAAGAGGTGCGCGACGGTTGTCCTGCAGCCCTTGAGATCGGCGATCGCGCTGAGGCGATCGCTGCGGCCATTGCCCAGCTCCAGCCGGACGATGTCCTCATCATTGCCGGCAAGGGCCATGAGAGCGGACAGATTGTGGGTAAAGAGGTCCGTCCCTTCAGTGATCACGCGGTGGCGCGCGCAAGCGCAGCGAAAGCCGGCGGCCATGCTGTCGCCACGGAGGCGCCATGAGCGAGCTGTGGCATTGGGCAGAGGCGCAGCAGGCCTGTCTGGGACAGGCGAGCGCAGCTTTTTCCGCGACCGGTGTCTCAATCGACACGCGCAGCCTGAAGCCTGGTGACCTCTTCGTCGCTCTCACCGGCGATGCCCGCGACGGCCATGACTTTGTCGGCCCGGCCCTTGCTGCCGGGGCGTCAGCGGCGCTGGTTTCGCGCAAGGGCATGAGCGCAGGCCCTCTCCTTGAGGTCGGCCATACCTTGCGTGCGCTGGAGGATCTTGGCGATGCCGCGCGGGCACGTCTGCTCGGACAGGTCATTGCCGTCACCGGCAGCGCCGGCAAAACCACGACCAAGGAGATGCTGCGTCTGGCCTGCTCGGCGCTGGGTCGGGTTCATGCGTCCGCCGCCTCCTACAACAATCATTGGGGCGTGCCGCTTACCCTCGCGCAGATGCCGCGCGACAGCGAATATGCCGTGATCGAAATCGGCATGAACCATTTCAACGAGATCCGCAGCCTGGTGCGGCTGGTCCGTCCCCACGTGGCGCTGATCACCACGATTGCTCCCGCCCATATCGAGTTTTTCGGAACTCTGGAGGGAATAGCTGACGCCAAGGCCGAGATCTTCGAGGCGCTGGTGCCCGGCGGCTGCGCCATCCTGCCGGCCGACAACCCGCTTTATCCGCGCCTGGTCGAGCGGGCGCGTCGAGCCGGAGTGACCCGTGTGCTCAGCTTTGGTCGCCACGATGGTGTCGACGCCCGCCTGCTTGAGACCTTTGACGGGGACGATGGCCAGCAGATCGTGGCCGACATTGCCGGCCAACCGGTACGCCTGCGGCTTGGCGCCAAGGGAGAGCACATCGCTACCAATGCGGTGGCGGCACTGCTTTGCATTGCACAGCTGGGTGGGGATGTGCTCAATGCGGCCGCTTCGCTCAGCATCTTTACTGCCCTCAAGGGTCGCGGCGCCCGGCGCGTGTTGCGGCTGAAAGAGGGCGAGATTGAACTGATCGATGAAAGTTACAATGCCAATCCGGCCTCAATGCGTGCGGCACTGACGATGCTGGGGCGGGCAAGGGTCAGCGGACGGCGGATCGCTGTTTTGGGCGATATGCTCGAGATGGGGGAAAGTGCGCCCCATTATCACCGGGCCCTGGCCGATGACATCGATGCGCAGGGCATTGACCTCGTGTTTGCCTGCGGTGAGGCGATGCAGGCGCTGTGGCAGGCGCTGCCAGAGGCACGCCGTGGCGGCTATGGGCGTTCCTCGCAGGAGCTGGCGCCGCAGCTGGTGGCGGCGCTGACACCGGGCGACATAGTTCTGATCAAGGGCTCTCTGGGGAGCAAGATGGCGGTCATCCTCGACGCACTGACCGCAGCATCAGGGTAGGAGAATGTTTTATTATCTGGCTACATTGTCGCTGGAATTCAGCGCACTGAACGTCTTTCGCTACATCACCTTTCGTTCGTTTGGTGCGGTTCTCACGGCGTTGATTCTGGCCTTCATGCTTGGGCCGCGCACGATATCGTGGCTGCGCGTACGCCAGGGCAAGGGTCAGCCCATCCGCAGTGACGGTCCGCAGCGCCATCTCATCGAGAAGCAGGGGACGCCCACGATGGGCGGACTGCTGATCCTTGTGCCAGCCATTCTCGCCACGCTCCTGTGGGCGGATCTTTCCAATCCCTATGTGTGGATCGTGCTCGGAGTAACGACGAGTTTTGGCGCGCTGGGCTTCATCGATGACTACAAGAAGGTCACCAAGCGCTCGAGCGCCGGGATCAGCGGGCGTACCAAGCTCATTGTGCAATGTCTCGTCGCCATCGCCGCCTCCTATGGCGCCATGCATCTTGAGGATCCGACGCTCTCTGGCACCATTGCCGTTCCCTTTTTCAAGAACGTGCTGGTCTTCCTGGGCTGGGGCTTTCTCATTTTTGGCGGCTTCGTCATCGTTGGCGCCTCCAACGCTGTCAATCTCACCGACGGTCTAGATGGTCTTGCCATCGTTCCAGTGATGATTGCCGCCACCGCGTTTTCACTGATTGCCTATCTGGTCGGCAACATCAAATTCGCCAATTACCTGCAGCTGCACTATGTTGCAGGAACCGGTGAGCTCGCCGTGTTCCTCGCCTCGCTGATTGGCGGAGGACTTGGTTTTCTATGGTACAACGCACCGCCGGCGATGATCTTCATGGGTGATACCGGCTCCCTCGCCCTTGGCGGTGCGCTGGGCACGGTTGCCGTCGCCACCAAGCACGAGATCGTTCTTGCCATCGTGGGCGGGCTCTTCGTGATGGAGGCGGTGTCGGTCATCGTCCAGGTCGCGTCCTTCAAGATGACAGGGCGCCGCGTCTTCAAGATGGCGCCGATCCACCACCATTTCGAGCAGCTGGGCTGGCGTGAACCCACCATCGTGATCCGCTTCTGGATCATCGCGGTGGTCCTCGCATTGTGCGGCCTTTCGACCCTGAAGCTGAGGTGAAGCGATGATTGCGGCGCGCGGTTTTGCAGGACAAACGGTCGGAGTGTTCGGTTTGGCGCGTTCGGGCCTTGCTGCCGTGCGCGCGCTTCTGGCAGGCGGCGCAACCGTGATCGCCTGGGATGATGGACCCGCGCGTCGTGACGAGGCTGCGCGCAGCGGTGCCCGGCTTCAGCCTGATCATGAATGGGATTTTGCCGGGTTAGCTGCACTCGTCCTCAGCCCGGGCGTGCCCCTAACCCATCCCCAGCCACACAGGGTTGTCGTTGCTGCCCAGAAGGCCTCGGTCCCGATCATCGGCGACATGGAACTCTTTGCCAGCCAGATCCGTCCCGAGTCTGGTGGGCCGGCGCGGGCGCCTGTCATTGCGGTGACCGGCACCAATGGCAAATCCACTACCACGGCGCTGATCGGCCATATTCTCGCCAGCAATGGGTTTGATGCCCAGATCGGCGGCAATATCGGCAAGCCCGCACTTGAGCTTGCTCCGCCCTCTGCGCGCACTGTCTATGTACTCGAGGTTTCTTCCTATCAGATTGAATTGGCCCCCTCACTCAGTGCCGATGTCAGCGTTCTCACCAACATCACCCCTGATCACCTTGATCGTCATGGCACGCTTGAACGTTATGCCGGGTTGAAGGAGCGCCTGCTGCTGCAAGGGGCGCGGGATGGGCTACGCTGCGTCGGCGTCGATGACAGCCTGACCGCCGCCATCCATACCCGTCTGGCCGGGGCCACCACCTCTGCGGTGTCGGTGGGCAAGATTCTCGGACGCGGGGTTTTCGTGCTGGAGGGCAAGCTTTATGACGCGCAGAGCGGCACCGCACGCGAGGTCATGGATCTGCGTCTGGTGGCGTCACTCACAGGTGCCCATAACTGGCAAAATGCGGCGCTTGCCTATGCTGCAGTCAAACCCTTTATCGGCGATGCCCGTGCGCTCGCCCAGTCCATCCGGAGTTTTCCGGGTCTTGCCCATCGCATGGAAGTGGTGGCGCAATGGGGCTCGTTGCGCATCGTCAACGATTCCAAGGCCACCAATGCCGATGCGGCGGCCCGTGCGCTCGCGTGTTACGACAACATCCTGTGGATCGCCGGCGGCCGTGCCAAGACCGGTGGCATTGCTACGCTTGCGCCCTTTTTCGGGCGCATCCGCAAAGCCTACCTTATCGGCGAAGCCGCCGAGAGTTTTGCGAGCACGCTGCAAGGCCATGTGGCCTACGAGCTGTGCGGTGAGCTCGAAACCGCGGTGACCGCGGCGCTGCGCGATGCGGCCCATATTGAGGCGCCAGTCGTGCTCTTGTCGCCGGCCTGCGCAAGCTTTGACCAGTTCCGCGACTTCGAAGAGCGTGGCGACAGCTTCCGCGCGCTGATCGAAGCCCGCGCCATTCGTGCCGCGTCTTGAAGGTGCCTGTTGCACAGACTGAGCGGAGCCAAAGTGAGGATAGAGTTCTTGAAGTTTGTTGAGGTCATGGCAGTGGGTAACGACAGGGCTTTGCGACTTGTGGGTGAGAGCTTGTGCCATGCGGGCAAGCCGGTTTTGTCGCGCACCAGGAGCTTCTGTCTCAGCAGCGTGGGCGATGTCTCCACCACCGGCACGGAGGCGTGGCGATGAGCCTGTCGCGCGCTGATCGCAGTGGCCTTGCGGCATGGTGGTGGACCGTCGACCATGTTGCCGTCTTTACCATGCTTGCGATCCTGGCCATCGGTATCATGCTGGCCTTTGCCGCCAGTCCTGCCGAAACCGGCGGTCTTCTCAGCGCCGGAAATTTTCGTTACGCCTGGCACCAGTCCTTCTATGCTGTGATCGCGCTTTTTATCTTATGGTTCACCTCGACACTGTCGCTGCGCACGGTCAAGCTCACCGCTGCGGTGGTGTTTGCGCTCGCGCTTATCGGCTCCCTGCTGGCAATCCTACTGGGCAGCCGGGTTCTGGGGGCACGCCGCTGGATCGATCTTGGTTTCATGACGGTGCAGCCGAGTGAATTCCTCAAGCCGGGATTTGCCGTACTTGCAGCTTCCATACTGGCCGACAAGGCCAAGATGATCCTACCCAAACCGGTGATCACGCTGTTGCTGATTGCCCCGGCGCTGCTCATCCTTTTGATGCAGCCGGATGTCGGACAAACCGCACTGATGCTGAGCCTGTGGGGGGCTCTGCTGTTTGTCTACGGCGTCTCG
The DNA here is from genome assembly GCA_049964915.1 of Rhizomicrobium sp. Taxonomy (GTDB): domain Bacteria; phylum Pseudomonadota; class Alphaproteobacteria; order Micropepsales; family Micropepsaceae; genus Rhizomicrobium. The sequence continues at coordinate 56,336 of JBMFWV010000005.1, read as the reverse complement.
GCGCTCTGGATCAGTGGCCTGGCCGGCTCCTTGATGCTGCTTGTGGTCGGGGCCTATTACAACTTCGGCTATGTTCACCACCGGGTGCAGCAATTTCTCGGGAGTGGCGGGTTTCAAACCCAGCTTTCACTGCGAGCCTTCGCGCGTGGCGGATTCTTTGGCGTGGGACCTGGTGCGGGTACCATCAAATATCGCCTGCCAGATGCTAATTCCGACTTTATATTTGCGGTCGCCGGTGAAGAGTTCGGCCTTGTACTGTGCGGACTGATTGCGGTCCTGTTCTGCATCCTGGCGGTACGTCTGCTCATGCGTTCGGCACAGGCACGCGATCCGTTTTCCCAGATAGCCGGCGCGGGTCTTGCCATTGTTGTTGCGCTGCAGGCCTTCATCAATATGGGGGTGGCGATCTCGCTGCTGCCGGCAAAGGGCATGACGTTGCCCTTTATTTCCTACGGTGGATCTTCCCTCTTTGCCATCGCCCTCAGCCTCGGGTTTGCCCTCGCTGTCACCCGCCAGCGGCCGAATATCGGGCAGGAGCATCATGACGTCTTCACCTTCCTGCGCGAGACACGGCCATGAGCACGATCGTGCTTTCAGCCGGTGGTAGCGGCGGCCATCTGTTTCCGGCTCAGGCCCTGGCCGCGGAGTTGACGCGCCGTGGTCATGCCATCGTCGTCATGACCGATGCGCGGTTCAAGAATTACGAGACCGCGTTTCCTGCGGCACAGATCTCCACGGTGCCCTCGGCCGCGTTCTCGGATCGCTCGGCGCTGCGTCTTGCTCAGGCCCCCTTTGAGATTCTTGCCGGTCTGCTGTTGTCGGCGGTCAAGCTCAGTCGGCTCAAGCCCCGTGTGGTGGTCGGCTTTGGCGGCTATCCTTCGGTGCCGGTGATGCTGGCGGCCTGTCTGAAGCGCATTCCCACTCTCATCCTCACGCCGGATGCGCTTTTGGGTCGCGCCAACCGGCTTCTGGCCAATCATGTGCAACGCATTGCGGCCAATCTGCCTCTGGTCCGCTTTCTGCCCAAGGACATGAGCAAGGTCGTCTATACCGGCAATCCGCTGCGTGCCGAAGTGATGGCACATGCCTTTGCGCCCTTTCCTGAGCTGTCGGCGGAAAGCCCGATCGAGCTTCTCGTCTTTGGCGGCAGTCAGGGCGCCCATGTCTTCAGCGAGATCGTGCCGGCGGCACTGGCACGCCTGCCTGAGGAACTGCGCCAGCGTCTGCATCTCACCCAGCAATGCCGGTCCGAGGATCTTGATGGTGTAAGGCGTGTCTACGCTCAGATGGGACTGCGCGCTGAACTGGCCCCCTTCTTCTCCGATCTGCCGCTGCGCATCGCGCGGGCCCATCTGGTCGTTGGGCGTGCCGGTGCGGGCACGGTGAGTGAACTGGCCCTGATCGGCAGACCGGCCATCCTGGTACCCTTGCCGCACGCCCTTGATGACAACCAGATGCCCAACGCAGAGGCTTTCGCCACCGCAGGCGCAGGCTGGGCGGTACGCCAAAGCGAGCTGTCGGCGGAACGTCTGGCTGCGCTCCTCACCGAGGCCTTCGCCAACCCTGAAGGGCTGACGCAGAAGGCGGCTTGCGCGCGCAAGCTTGCCTATCCGCACGCGACTGTTCGACTTGCCGATCTGGTCGAAGAGCTGGGGAGGGGGTCGTGATCGCCACCCGCGTTCCTGCACCCACACGTGTGCCTCTGGAAACCGGCCGGATTCATTTTGTCGGCATCGGCGGCATCGGCATGAGCGGCATCGCCGAGATCATGCACAATCTTGGCTATCACGTTTCGGGTTCGGATCTGGCGGAGAGTGACGTGGTACGCCGCCTGGGATCGCTGGGCATCACCATTGCCATCGGTCACCGCGAAGAAAATCTTCAGGGCGCGCATGTCGTGGTTTACTCCTCCGCCGTCAAGGCTGGAAATCCGGAGTTTGATGCCGCGCGTCTGCGCGGACTGCCTCTGGTACGCCGAGCCGAAATGCTGGCCGAGATCATGCGCCTGAAATGGTGTGTGGCGGTTGCGGGCACCAATGGCAAGACGACGACAACAACTCTGGTTGCCGCGCTCCTCGACGCCGGCGGACTCGATCCCACCGTGGTCAATGGTGGCATCATCAATGCCTATGGCACCAATGCCCGTCTCGGGGCTGGCGACTGGGCGGTCGTCGAAGCCGACGAAAGCGATGGCACTTTTCTGCGGCTGCCGGCAACCGTATCGGTAGTGACCAATATCGATCCCGATCATCTGGATTTTTATGGCAATTTCGACGCCCTGCGGGCGGCCTTTCTTAGTTTCGTGGAGAACGTGCCGTTCTATGGCTTTGCGGTGATGTGTCTTGATCATCCCGAGGTGCAGGCCATGGTGGCGCAGATCCGCGACCGTCGTGTCATCACCTATGGTCTGTCACCACAGGCAGATTTCCGTGCCGTCAATCTGCGCTATGAGAACGGCACGTCTTACTTCAGTGTCATCGCCACCGACCGGCCAACGCAGACCAAGACCCTGATAGGCGATCTGAGCCTGCCTATGCCAGGTGAGCACAATGTTCAGAACGCACTTGCGGCGCTCGCAGTAGCCCGCGAGCTCGGCATCAGCGACGACACCATCCGCAAGGCGTTCGCCGGTTTCGGAGGGGTGGGACGGCGCTTCACCCGGGTTGGCGCATGGAACGGTACGGCGATCATCGATGATTACGGCCACAATCCGTTCAAGATCGCAGCTGCGCTGCGTGCCGCCCGCCAAGCCTATGACGGACCCATCATTGCGGTGGTACAGCCACATCGCTACACGCGCCTGCGCGATACGTTCGAACAGTTTTCAAGCTGCCTCAATGATGCCGATGTGGCCATCATCGCCCCGGTCTACGCGGCAGGCGAGACGCCAATCGAGGGGATCGACCGTGACGCTTACGCCCAGTCACTGCGTGCCCATGGTCATCGGCATGTGCTGACCATTGATGATGCCGAAAATCTGGCGGCGACACTCCATCCACTTGTCAAGCCGGGTGGCGCCGTCGTCTGCCTCGGAGCAGGCTCGATCACCCACTGGGCGCGAGGCCTCGCTGCTGCGCTCGATGCCATGGAGGCGCGCCGATGATGACGATGGCGGCCCTGAGTCTTCCCGAGATACGTGGCAGCTACCAGCACGGTGCGGCACTCAAGGAGCTGGTGTGGTTTCGCGCCGGTGGTCCGGCCGAAGTGCTGTTTCGTCCGCAGGATGTCGAGGATCTGGCAGCCTTCCTCTCGGCACGGTCGCAGGACGTCCCGCTGACGGTGATTGGTGTGGGTTCTAACTTGCTCGTTCGCGATGGTGGCATCGCTGGGGTGGTGATCCGCCTCTCTGCCGCTTTTGGCAAGATCCGCAGCGAAGGCACGCGCCTTCATGTCGGGGCGGCGGCGCTTGACAGTGCGGTGGCACGTGCAGCGGCGGATGCGGGCATTGGCGGCCTCGAATTTCTGCGTGGCGTACCGGGCACCATCGGCGGCGCCTTGCGCATGAACGCTGGCTGCTACGGCCGCGAGATCAAGGATGTATTCGTTGCCGCCACCGCGCTGGATGGCCAGGGCCGGCGGCGCACGCTCGGTCCGGATGACATGGGCTTTGGCTATCGCCGCAGCGCGCTGCCGGAGGATGTGGTGTTTGTCGATGCCGTGCTTGAGGGGCATCGTGAGGATCCGGACAGCGTGCGTGCGAACATGCAGAGACTTTTGTCCGAGCGCGAGCAGGCGCAGCCGGTGCGGGCCCGAACCGGCGGCTCTACCTTTAAAAATCCGCCAGGACAAAAGGCCTGGTCGCTCATCGATGGCGCGGGCTGTCGTGGACTGCGCCGGGGCGATGCGATGGTCTCGGACAAGCATTGCAACTTTCTCATCAATCTGGGTGAGGCACGTGCCGCCGATCTGGAAGCCCTGGGCGAAGAGGTCCGTGCCAGGGTTCAGGCCAAGTTCGGCATCTCCCTTGAGTGGGAAATCAAAAGGGTGGGCCAAGCATGACCCCGTTACGGCGGTTTCATAGAGTTGCAGTGCTTCTTGGCGGTGTTTCTGCCGAGCGGGATGTCAGCCTCAACAGTGGCCGGAACTGTGCTCAAGCGTTGCGCGAAGAAGGCTATGAGGTGGTGGAGATCGATCCCAAATCCTCGGATCTGGCGGGGCAGCTGAATGCCGCAAAGCCTGATGCGGTGTTCAACGCACTGCATGGACGCTGGGGCGAAGATGGCTGCGTGCAGGGTCTGCTTGAAGTTCTGGGGCTTGCCTATACCCATTCCGGGGTACTGCCCTCTGCGCTGGCGATGCACAAGCAGCGGGCCAAGGATGTGTTTCAGGTGGCCGGCTTGCCGGTGGTGAACTCCATCGTCGTGAACCGGCGCGAGGCCGCGCGCACCCATCTGATGGCGCCGCCTTATGTGATCAAGCCGGTCAATGAGGGCTCCTCGGTGGGGGTCTTCATCATCCGCGAAGGCGACAACCGCCCACCTGAAGCTCTCGGGCGGGAGGATTGGGCTCTGTCCGATGAGATGATGGTCGAAGAATATGTGCCCGGGCGCGAGCTCAGTATCGGGGTGATGGGGGGGCGGGCGTTGGCGGTAACCGAAATCACCACCAGCCACAGCTTCTATGACTACGAGGCCAAATATTCGGAAGGTGGCTCCAAGCACGTGATCCCTGCACCGATCCCCAAAGTGGTGATGGAAGAGGCCATGGCCCTTGCCGAGAAGGCCCATGCTGCGCTTGGCTGTCGCGGGGTGACGCGGACCGATCTGCGTTACGATGACAGCCAGGATGTGCACCGTCTCATCCTGCTCGAGGTCAACACCCAGCCTGGCATGACCAAAACCTCTCTGGTTCCCGAACAGGCAGCCTTCGCCGGATTTAGCTATGGCGCACTCTGCCGCTGGATTGTGGAGGACGCATCATGCGGGCGTTGAAAGGCCAAAGACGACAACCGGCGCGTGCGGCCGCTCATCGTCGTGGCCGCAATGACAAGCGCCCTGTTGCTGCCTCCAGCGCACCCCATCGCCAGACGCGGCGGCCAAGCGGTGCGGCGCGTACCTCCTCTGGTGGTGGACCGCTGGGTGCGCTTCTCCAACATCTTAGTCCACGCCATCCGCGTCTCGCATTGAGCGGCGCGGTTTTGGCGTTTGGTCTTGTCGTTGTGCTGTTGGTGGGCGGCTATGTGGGGGCCGCTGCGAAAAAAATCGACTCTTTGGCAGCGGCAATGTCGAATTATGCGGGGTTCGGTATTTCCAAGCTGACTCTGAGAGGAGAGAATCACACGTCGCCGCAGATGATTCTCGCTGTGCTGAATCTAAGACCTGGTCAATCTATTTTTGACGTAAACCTGGGGATAGCACGGGCCCGACTGATGGGCTTGCCCTGGGTCAAGAGCGCCCAGGTGACTCGGCGTTACCCCGGTTCGATCATCGTCGATCTGACGGAGAAGACCCCCTTTGCCCTGTGGCAGTCGGTCAAGGGGCTCTATGTCATCTCCCGTTCCGGAGCCCCCATTGTCGAAGCCACACCGCAGCAATTCCCCAAACTGCCGGTCTTTGTCGGAGGCCGGCCGGTTGGTGGCGCGAAGTTGGTTGCGGCCATCGATGCCCATCCTGCCATCAAGACCCGGCTGACCGCGATGCAGCGCGTGGCGCAGCGGCGCTGGAACCTGATCCTGAATACCGGGGTTGTGGCCGAACTGCCCGAGACCGGCTGGCACAAGCAGCTGGGGGTTTTGGAGCGGCTGATCGTCAATGACGGTGTGCTTGATCGCAGCATCTCGCAGATCGATCTGCGCTCACCTGATAATTTGTACTTCACGCTGCGCAACCAGAAGGCAGCGCAGCCCCAGGCCCGGGAGAATAAAGCCTGATGGGCGAAACGATGCGCATGAAAACGGCCAATGCCCAGCCAACCGCCTATCGTACTGGCCTTGTGGCTGCGCTTGATATCGGTTCTTCGAAGGTTGCCTGTGTCATCGGGCGCTCCGAACCGGGGGCGCTCAAAGTGGTTGGGGCGGCGCTGCGGGAATCCAATGGTGTGCGTGCCGGGACCATCACCAATCTCGATGATGCGGTGGAAGCGATCGGCGAGGCGGTGGCGGCGGCCGAGAACCATGCCGACACCCGTATTCAGAATGTCATCGTGTCGGTGGCCTGCGGGGGGCCGACCTCGGTGACATCGAGGGCAGCGATGGCTTTGGATGGCGAGCTGGTCTCCGACGATCATCTGCATCTGCTCTTGTCCGAGGGCCATCGCCGCTGTCAGCGCGAGGGTGAGGAAGTCATCCAATCTGCCCCGACCTCCTATGTGGTCGATGAGGCCCGCGGCGTCCGCGATCCCAGGGGCATGTTCTGTCAGCGCATCGGGGTGAGCATGCACGCGGTGGCGGTCAAGCCGGCACCCTTGCAAAATCTCAAACTGGCGGTGGAACGCTGCCATCTCTCTGTTTACGGCACGCTCTTCTCTGGCTATGCCAGCGCGATTTCCACCCTCACCCCCGATGAGCTGCAGCTCGGGGCAACGGTCATCGACATGGGCGGTGGCGTAACCACCATCGCCGTCTTCATCGAAGGGCAGCTCGTCTTTGCCGATGCGGTGCCGATCGGCGGCGGCCATGTCACCGCGGATCTCGCGCGCATGCTGGTTGCTCCGGTCTCTGCCGCCGAGCGTATCAAGACGCTTTATGCCGCTGCACTTGGCGACATCGAAACCGGGACCGACATGGTTGCCGTGCCGCAAATGGGCGAGGAAGGCGAGGAATATGCCGCGCGGGTGCCGCGTTCGACACTGACCCGCATCGTCCAGCCGCGTCTGGAAGAAATCTTCGGGCAAGTGCAAAGCAAGCTGCGCGAGAGTGGCTTTGACGTGGCCGCCGGACGACGTGCGGTCCTGACCGGTGGAGCAAGCCAGCTCGCCGGTACGCGTGAGCTGGCCCAGCGTGTGCTGAACAAGCAGGTGCGCATTGGACGGCCGCAAACCTTCCAGGGCTTACCGGCCGCTTCGGCAGGTCCCGATTATGCGTGCGCGCTCGGCTTGCTCATGGCCGGCGCCACGATGCCACCGGAGGCGCTCAATCCGGAACTGCAAACAGCACCGCGCGAGCGCGAACGGTCATTCTTCAGCAAACTCACTGGTGGCTTGTTCGGATGAGCGAACACGTTTAGCAACAATAACAGGCATTGGGCGTCCCTCGGGGATACACGGCAAGGAGAGTGAAAGATGAGTATCAAATTCAGGGCGCCCGAAGTGGCTGAGCTGCGCCCGCGTATCACTGTGCTCGGCGTCGGCGGTGCTGGTGGCAACGCCGTCAACAACATGATCGCATCACGTCTGGAAGGTGTGGACTTCGTGGTCGCCAACACCGATGCGCAGTCTCTCAGTCAGTCCAAGGCAGAACGGCGCATTCAAATCGGTGCCCGTGTCACCGAAGGTCTCGGTGCCGGGGCACGTCCTGAGGTCGGCAAGGCGGGAGCCGAGGAATCGCTCGACGAAATCCTGCAGCAGATCGAAGGCTCGCACATGGTCTTCATCACCGCGGGCATGGGTGGCGGCACCGGTACCGGTGCGGCTCCGGTGATCGCCCGTGCGGTGCGGGAGATGGGCATCCTGACGGTCGGCGTCGTAACCAAGCCCTTTGCCTTTGAAGGCGACCGGCGCATGCGGATAGCCGAACGCGGGATCGAAGAGCTGCAGGCCTATGTCGATACCCTGATCATCATCCCCAACCAGAATCTGTTCCGTATCGCCAATGACCGCACCACCTTCGCCCAGGCCTTCGCCATGGCCGACGATGTGCTGCACTCCGGTGTGCGTGGCGTTACCGACCTCATCGTAATGCCGGGTCTTATCAATCTCGACTTTGCCGACATCAAGACAGTGATGAGCGAGATGGGCAAGGCGATGATGGGCACCGGCGAAGCCGATGGTGAGGATCGTTCCGTCAAGGCGGCCGAAGCGGCAATTTCCAATCCACTGCTCGACGATGTTTCGATGAAAGGTGCACGTGGCGTGCTCATCAACATCACGGGCGGCCCGGACATGATGTTGTTCGAGGTCGACCAGGCGGCCAATCGTATCCGCGCAGAAGTCGATCCCGACGCCAACATCATTTTTGGTGGCACCATCCTCGAGAACATGGAAGGTCGCATCCGCGTCAGCGTGGTGGCAACCGGCATTGAAGCCGAGCAGATGACCGCCATGCCGCCCAATGTCGAGCCTTTGCGTCCGCGCGTCGGTGCACGCATGGCCGCGCCGGCCCAGCCGGTGGCCACGTTGGGCGAAGCGCGCGCCGCTGCAGCCGTTAATCCGGTGCTGCGGCAGGTCGAGGCCATCGGTGAGGAGCTCCGCAGTTCGGCAGCCCGTGCAGAGACCGTTGCGAACGTGTCACCAGCCCTTGAAGAGCTGATCGAAAGGCCTCTTCGCGCAAGCCAGAGCGAACCACTTCAGCCCATGCGCGATACCCGTGCCGAAACTCCGGCGCGCACTGAAGCTCCCGCCCGTCAGGCGAACGACGCACCCAAATGGGGCTTCGGTATTTTCGGGCGGGGCAAAGAACGCAAAGCCGAACGGCGCGTCGAGCCAGCGCCAACCCGCGCGGAACCGCAGCGCGCCCAGCCCCAGCCGGCAGCGCGCAGTGATCAGCGTCCGCAACCAGCCGACGATCTGTTCGCCGATCAGAAGATCGAAGATCAGTTCGAAATTCCGGCCTTCCTGCGTCGCCAGAGCAATTAGCTCCGGCGCCTGGTCTTTACGCTCCTTCCCGAGGGCGCCCGGTTCTGCCGGGCGCCCTTGCCGTATGGTAGCTTAGTCTTGGCGGGCAGTTTGTCCCTGCGGGACCTTTGCTTCGCGTCATGCGCGTGCCATCAAGGGACATGAGCCGACGAACTCTTAGCAGGGCCATACGCGCCCAAGGGGTAGGTCTCCACAGTGGGGCCGAGGTCAGGATGCTGCTGGAGCCGGCCGCAGCCGGCAGTGGCATTATGTTTTTTCGCCGGGATCTTGGGGTAGAGATCCCGGCCTCCTTCGCGCTGGTGGGAGAGACTCGTCTTGGCACAGTCCTGATCCGCGATGCGGCTCGGGTTGGCGTCATCGAGCATCTGATGGCGGCGCTCAGCGGTGCAGGCATCGATGATGTCAGGATCGACCTTGACGGACCGGAACCACCCATCCTCGATGGCGATGCGCTTTGCTATCTGGCGTTGATCGATGCGGCAGGGGTGCGCGAGCAGGAAGGTCGGCGTGGCGCGATCCGTGTACGTAAAACCGTCGAAGTGAATAGTGGCGAGGCCAGTGTTCGTCTGGTGCCCCATGAAGGACGGCAGTTCGCGTTCACGATTGATTTTGCGAGCAAGATAATTGGTCACCAATACTACAGCTTTGCCTTCAGCGAAGAAGGCTTTCGCGCTGAAATCGCACCGGCTCGCACCTTCGGCCTCCTGTCCGACCTTGATGCTCTCCTCAAGATGGGGCTGAGCCGTGGCGCCAGCCTGTCCAATACCTTGGCCATCGATGGCGACAGGCTTGCCAATCCGCAGCTGTTGCGTTTCGCCGACGAATTCGTGCGGCACAAGATCCTCGATGCCATTGGCGACCTGGCGCTGGCGGGGGCGCCGATCCACGGCCGCTTCGAGGGCCTGCGCTCGAGCCACGCCCTCAACAACCAGCTCTTGCGGGCCCTTTTTGCCGATGAGGACAATTATGTGCGCGTCGATTAGCAGCTCTGCACAGTTTTCCCGGCCGGTTAGGCGCGGCTGGGCCCACCAGCCCCCCGGCCAGGTGTTCGAGGCGTGGGGCGCGGCCAGGGTTACTTGAGGGGCGACGGGCGCGCCGGGGAACCCACCTTGGGGTGAGCCGCAGCTGCGGCCTTGCGCCCATTGGCCGCAAAATCGGCGGCTTTTGTGGCTAAGGGCGGGGGGGACGGCAAACCCGGGTTTGCCGGCAATTTGCGGGCTGGCCAAGCTGCGCGCACTCCAGTATCGATGAAGGACGGGGGCCAGCCCTGTCGTAACCGGAAGAACTGATGCACCAAGACACTATTGCCCGCTGCGGACGCCGTTGCGTTCGTTCTCTGCTTGCCCTCGCCGTGGCTGGCGCACTCGTTGCCCTCGCCGGATGCTCGAGCCTCACCGGCTCGGACAATAAGGACACGGCCTATGTCGCCCGTCCGGTGCAGGTAATTTATGCCGATGCATGGCGGAAGATCCGTGACGGCTCCTGGCTCTCGGCCGCCAAGCAGTTTGACGAGGTCGAACGCCAGCATCCCTATTCGGTGTGGGCTCGCCGGGCGATGCTGATGAGCGCCTACTGCTACTATCAGGCCAATCACGCCGAAGATGCCATCAATGCCGCCGAACAATATATCGAGCTGCACCCCGGCAGTAAGGAAGTAGCCTACGCCTTCTATCTCAAGGCAATTGCACTTTACGATCGTATCACCGATGTCGGACGCGACCAGACCGATACCCAGCGCGCGCTTGCCGCGCTCGAGGACGTGATCCAGCGCTTTCCCAATACGGCCTATGCGCGCGATGCCAAGATCAAGGTTGATCTCGCCCTCGACCATCTCGCCGGCAAGGATATGGCCATTGGCCGCTATTATCTTTTCCAGCAGGACTATGTTGCAGCGATCAATCGCTTTCGCATCGTGGTCGAACGCTATCAGCGCACCGCGCAGGTCGCCGAAGCGCTCGAGCGTCTGACCGAAGCCTATTACGCCTTGGGGTTGGACAGCCAGGCGCAGACCGCAGCGGCGGTGCTGGGAGCCAATTACCCCGGCAGCCTCTGGTATCGCGATGCCTATAATCTTTTGAAGAAGCATCACGAACAGGCGGTGATCGACAAGAGGTCCTGGATTGCCAAGGCATTCGCGAAAGTGTTCTAGGACGGGACCATGCTGGCGAGCCTTAAGGTGCGCGATTTGGTGCTCATCGAGGATGTGGCACTTGAGTTCGCCGATGGCCTAAATGTCCTGACCGGCGAAACCGGCGCTGGCAAATCCATTCTGCTCGATGCGCTGGGACTTGCTGCAGGTCAGCGTGCTGGCCAGCGGGCGAGCATCCGGGCGGGAGCTACTCAGGGTTCGGCGTCTGCGGTCTTCGAGCTTGCCGCGGGCCATTCGGTTGATGACATGCTGGCCCACAACGGCGTGGTCGCGGCCAGCCCCGTGATCTTGCGTCGGGTGATCAGCGGTGATGGCCGCACCCGCGGCTTTATCAATGACGAGCCGGTGGGTATGGGGCTCTTGCGCGATGTCGGCGGACTGCTCGTCGAGATTCATGGCCAGAGCGATGATCGAGGGCTTTACGACAGCCAGACTCATCGCCGCCTGCTGGATGAGTTTGGTGCCTATCCCGAAGTTGTGGCCGAGACCCGAGCCTGTTTCGAGGCATGGGCGAAGGCGCGTGCGACGCGTGTGGCGTTGTCCGAGGCGTCCGCCACTGCCGCCCGTGATCTCGATTTCCTGCACCATGCTGTCGGCGAGCTCAGTGCGCTTGCTCCTGTCAAAGGCGAAGAAATGCAACTTGCCGAAGAGCGTGCGCTTCTCATCAATGCGGCGCGCCTCGGCGAAGAGATCAGTGGCGCGATCGATGGCATCAGCGGCGACCGCGGGGCCGAAACCTTGCTCGCGGCGGCGCTGAAGCGTCTCAACCGCTTGCCGCAAGAGGCGCACAATGCGGTTGCCGCGGCCGTGGCCCATCTCGAGCAGGCCTTCACATTCAGCCAGGAGGCACGGCAGGAACTTGAAAGCATCCTCTCCCGTCTCGAGCTTGACAGCGCCGATCTCGAACGCAAGGAGGAGCGTCTCTTCGCGCTACGCGATGCAGCCCGCAAATATGGCGTCAGCGCCGATGATCTCGACAGCTATCTGAAAACATCGCAGTCCCGTCTTGAGAGCATCGAGGACGGCGGTACAGCACTGCAGGCTGCACAACGTCACGAAGCCATGTGCCGGGAGCGCTATGATGCGGCGGCGGCACGTCTCCTGGAGGCGCGCAAGAAGGCAGCCCTGCGTCTGGCTGCGGCGGTACACAAGGAACTCGAGCCGCTCAAACTTTCCCATGCGCGCTTTCGGTGCGCCTTCGAGGCACTCGCTGAACCAAGCATTGAGGGGCTTGAGCGGGTTAGCTTCGAAATCGCCACGGTGGCAGGCGCCCCGTTTGGGCCTCTGACCAAAATTGCATCAGGCGGAGAACTTGCGCGCATTTCGCTGGCGCTGAAAGTGGCGCTGGCCGAGGTCAGTCCGCCGGCCGTGCTCATCTTCGATGAAATCGACCGTGGTGTTGGTGGGGCAGTGGCTGATGCGGTGGGCGAGCGTCTGCAGCGTCTGGCCAGCTCGACCCAGATTCTGCTCGTCACCCATTCCCCTCAGGTCGCGGCCCGCGCCAGCCGCCATTTTCGCATCAGCCGCAGCGGAGATCGTACCCGCGTCGAGCTTCTTGATGACAGCGCGCGCGAAGAGGAAATCGCCCGCATGCTCGCCGGCGCAGAGATCAGCGTGGAGGCCCGTGCGGCGGCTCGCCGCCTGCTCAAGGAGGCAGCGCCCAAACGGCGCCGCAAGTCATGAAAGAGATCGCGCATCTGTCGGCCAAGGAGGCGGCGGCTGAACTAGCGCGGCTGGCCCGCGAAATCGCCGAACATGACCGGCACTATTATCGCGACGACGCGCCGGTGATTTCCGATGCCGAGTATGATCGGCTGCGCCAGCGCAACAGCGCCATCGAAGCGCGCTTTCCCGAACTCATGCGCAGCGATAGCCCGTCGCTGCGGGTCGGCACCGCGCCCGCCGAGAAATTCGGCAAGGTGGTGCACAGCGTGCCGATGCTGTCGCTCGACAACATCTTCAGTCCCCCGGAAGTTCACGAGTTCTGCCTGCGGATACGACGTTTTCTGGGCCTGACCGAGGCCGACACACTCAGTTTCACCGCCGAGCCCAAGATCGACGGGTTGTCAGCGAGCCTGCGCTATGAGAACGGGCTTCTCGTGCAGGGCGCGACGCGCGGCGATGGTAGCGAAGGCGAAGACATCACCGCTAATCTGCGCACCATCCGCGACATACCCTTACATCTGCACGGCCGGGCTCCGGACCTTTTTGAGGTGCGTGGTGAGGTCTACATGACTCATCAGAGTTTTGAGGCACTCAATCGACGCCAACAGGAGAGTGGGCGTGATGTCTTTGCCAATCCGCGCAATGCCGCGGCCGGTTCGGTGCGCCAGCTTGATCCAAAAATCACCGCCGAGCGCAGCTTACATTTCTTCGCCTATGCCTGGGGCGCAGCAAGCGAGCTGCACGTCCAGAGCCAGTGGCAGATGCTCGAACAGTTCCGGCATTGGGGTTTTGCGGTCAATCCACTCATCCGCCGCTGTGACAGTCCTGAGGCGCTGATCGCGTTTTACGAGGATATCGCCCAGCGGCGCGCGCACCTTGGCTATGACATCGACGGAGTGGTCTACAAGGTTGATCGCCTTGATCTGCAGGAGCGCCTGGGGTTTGTTTCGCGCAGTCCGCGTTGGGCGGTGGCGCATAAATTTCCTGCCGAGCAGGCCGAAACCCTGCTTGAGGACATCGCCATCTTTGTTGGACGCACCGGGGTTCTGACCCCTGTCGCTCAGCTGAAGCCGGTCACCGTGGGCGGGGTCGTGGTACGCAATGCCACCTTGCACAATGAGGACTACATCGCCGAGAAGGATATCCGCGTGGGCGATACCGTGGTGGTGCAGCGTGCCGGTGATGTTATCCCACAGATCGTACGCGTAGTGCCCGAGCACCGTCCACGCCACAGCAAACCCTATCATATGCCAGAACTCTGTCCTGCCTGCGGGAGCCATGCGGTGCGCGAGACCGATGAGCGGACCGGCAAGAAGGAGGCTGCACGGCGCTGCACCGGTGGGCTCATCTGCCCGGCCCAGGCAATGGAACGGCTCAAGCATTTTGTTGGCCGTGATGCCTTTGATATCGAAGGACTGGGCGAGAAGGCGATCGAGGCCTTCTTTGCTGACGGCATGCTCAAGGAGCCCGCCGATATCTTCACCCTCAAGGAGCGCTTTTCCGAGGGACCACAGGCGATCGCGGCACGTGAGGGCTGGGGCACCAAAAGCGCGGCCAAACTCTTCGAGGCCATCGAGCGGCGACGCCAGATCCCGCTTGAGCGGCTGATCAATGCGCTGGGCATCCGTCATGTCGGCGAGACCACGGCGCGACTGCTGGCGCGCAGCTTTGAGACGGAAGCGGTGTTCTTTGCCGCCATGCAAGGCGATGATTGGGAACACACCCTTGAGGGCATCAGTGGCATCGGTCCCATCGTGGGCGAAGCCATCCGGGATTTCTTCGCCGAGCCGCATAACCTCGCCGCGCTGAAGCGCCTGCTGGACCAGATACGCGTTCTGCCGGCGGCTGCGCCGCGCGCCTCGCCGCAATCACCGGTCCTTGGCAAGACCGTCGTCTTTACCGGCACGCTCGAGCGGATGACGCGGGCCGAAGCCAAGGCGAGGGCGCAAAGTCTGGGAGCGAAAGTCGCCGGCTCGGTGTCGAAACACACCGATCTTGTCATCGCTGGACCTGGGGCCGGATCCAAACGCGCCGAGGCAGAAAAACTCGGTGTCGCCATCATCGATGAAGTGGGCTGGCTCAAGCTCATCGGCGACGCCTGACGGATGGTGTGGCGGTCTCATCGCCAAAACCGCGTCACTCGGGTTTGAAGCCGGTCAACAGGTGTTCGGCGCAGCGCCAGTTGGTGGTATCGCCGATGGACTGGCACCACGTCCAACGCAGCTGCGGAAAGCTTGGAATGTAGTGATAGGCGAGCGAGCCATTGCGCGCGTCATAGGAGAGACGCGGTACCTTCGGCAGGGTGCGCAGATAGCCGGGAACGAGCGCCGAGAGCTCTCTTGGATAGGTGCCGGTGCGTGTATGATAATCCTGTACCGCGAACAGGATCTGGTTGGCATGCTGGCGCCAGCGAATGCCATCGGGATCCTGGTTGACCGGCCAAATGGCGCAGCCCGTCAACACTGGTAGAAGCGCGACACACGCTGCCACGCCACTTTTGGCCCCCATCATCGGTCCCCTCTTAGCTTGTCAGCGCCCTGGCCAGGAGTGGCAGGCTTTCATCCATGCGATAATCCACACTGGAGTGGTCGTCGGCAAACTCCTGATAGGTATGGTCGACCTCAGCCAGAGTGAGAGCCCGGTGCAGGCGTCGCGCCCCATACACCAGATTGTATTGATCGAGACTGCCGCAATCGATGTAGAGCGCCTTCAGCATCTTGAGACCTGCGGCTCGGGTTTTGACGAGTTCGAGCGGATCCCACTTGAGAAAATTTGCCCAGCGTTCGGCGATGAGCTCACAGGTGTCGAGGCTCACCGGTAGACGAATGCCTGCAGGCTCTTCGGGTGCCGGATCGTAGCTCGCACACATGGCGAGGGTCATCAGATCGTGCAGGTCATTGTTGTTGAGCTTGGCTGCGGCATGGAAGTTGTCGATCCAGGCCTTGATGTCGAAGTTCTTCTTGGCGAGCGTGCGCAGGAGGCGGGGGAATTCGGGCAGGTAGCACAGCTCAAACGCCATGTCTCCGGAATGGCAGGCCGCGGCCGACCAGAACTCCGGGTAGAGCAGGGCGTGCGTGATGGCGCCATAACCGCCGGAGCTTTTGCCGAAGACGCCGCGCCGCCCGATACCACCACAGCCAAAGCGGGTTTCAACGAAGGGAACGATTTCCTCACGCAACACATCGGCCCAAGGGCCCATGACCGTGGAATTGATGTACTGGTTGCCGCCAAGCCTTGTGTAGCAATCGGGAAAGGCCACAACGCACGGCGCCATCGCGCCGCTGGCGATCAGCCGGTCAAGGCGTTCCGGCAGGTTTTCGCCAAAATTTTTCCAGTTGGTATGCGCGGGACCTCCAGCGGTGAAGCCGACGAGATCGACCAGCAGGCTGAGCCCGTGCCCATCGCTGCCATGCGGAATGTAGACGTCGACGACCCGCAAGCTCTCATCGCCCAGAAAATTACCATAGAGGCCACGGCAATCCAGGCTGAGGCGATGCAACGTGCCTTGGGGCGCCATCCTGTCCTTGCGCATGCTCCACTCTCCTTGTCTGGTTTGACGCAACCGGTCACTCGCGCGGACGCAACTCAATCGTTTTGTTGGCCGCACGCGAGCGCAGGTGGCCCCACTACTCTTGCCGTTCTGGTCTCAGATCGGCCGGGTTGCAGTCTTGAGCCAGCTTTGCGTGTCGGCATCGACAAGCTCCAGGAGGCTGTCGCGTACCCGGGCATGATAGGCATTGAGCCAGGCCTTCTCTTCGGTATTGAGAAGGCTTGTCTCAACCAATTCCAGATCGATGGGGGCAAGGGTGATAGTCTCGAATTCCATCACCTTGCGATCGCCACCGATATCCTTGGCCTCACTGATGACCACGAGATTCTCAATGCGAATGCCATAGGCGCCAGGCTTGTAGAAGCCCGGTTCGTTGGAGCAGATCATGCCCGGCTTGAGTACCTGGGTGATGGGCTTCTTCGAGATGCTGTGTGGCCCTTCGTGCACCGAAAGATAGGAGCCGACGCCGTGGCCGGTACCATGATCATAGTCGCAGCCAGCATCCCAGAGCGGTCGGCGCGCGAGGGCGTCGAGCTGCGCCCCGGTGGTACCTTCGGGAAAGCGGGCCGTGGCAAGGCTGATATGACCTTTAAGTACCCGCGTAAAACGGTCCTTCATCTCGGCCGTTGGGGTGCCGATGATCATGGTGCGGGTGACGTCGGTGGTACCGTCGGGATATTGGCCACCCGAATCGATGAGATAGATCTCGTCGGCGCGAATGGGACGGTTGCTGCTGCGGGTCACGCGATAATGTGGCAGCGCGGCGTGCTCGCCGGCGGCAGAAATCGAATCGAAGCTGAGATCGGTGAGCGCACCATTGTCCCGCCGATAACCCTCGAGAATCTGCGCAGCCTCGATTTCGCTGAGTTCGCCCTTGCCCGCTTCGCGTGCCATGAAGGCCAGAAACCGTGACAGCGCGGCACCGTCGCGGATATGCGCCTTGCGTGCACCTTGGATTTCGACCGGATTCTTGCACGCCTTGGGCAGCTGGCAGGGATCGGCGGCGCGGCGAAGCTGGGCGCCGGCATTTTCAAGCCGGTCGAAAATCGCTGTCGCCGTATTGGATGGATCCGCCAGCACCGTCTTGCCGGCAAGGCGGTCGAGTGCCGCCGTGAACTCGTGCGGCGAATAAAGCCGCACAGCATTGCCCAGGTGCTGATCGAGCTCGGCCGAGCGCTTGGCCGGATCGATGAAAAGATCGGCCGAACCATCGGAATGTTGCAGGGCAAAGGCGAGTGAGAACGGGGTATGGGGGACATCCGCGCCGCGGATGTTGAAAAGCCAGGCGATGGAATCGCCGAGGGTGATAACGGCGCTGTCGATCCCCTTGGCCTTGAGCTCCTCGGCAATGCGCGTGCGCTTGGACTGGGCGCTCTCACCCGCGAGATTGAGCGCATGGGGTTTGGCCTTGGCGGTGGGTGGTGCCGGGCGATCCAGCCACACCGCATCAATGGGATTGCTGTCGGTGGCAATGAGAATGACACCGGCTTTGTCCGCCGCCGCCTGCAACCGTTCGCGCTCCGCCTGGGGATGCAGCCAGGGGTCATAGCCTAGCCTGGTTTTGGCGCGAACCTGGGTTTCGATGAAGCCGGCGAGACCCTCACTGACAAGATCGCGTGGCTCGAACAGGCTGGTGTCGGTCTGCTGCCGGACCTGCAGGGTGTAGCGGCCATCGACAAACACTGCCGCCCGCTCCTGCAGCACGATCGCAGCGCCTGCGGAACCGGTGAAGGCGGTCAGCCAGGCCAGGCGCTCGGCGGAGGGGGGCAGATATTCACCCTGGAACTCGTCGGCATGGGGCACCAGCAAGCCGTCAAGCCCACGGCGGGCAAGCTCGTGGCGCAATGCGGCAAGGCGCGGTGCGACCGTTGCGGCATCGGACTGGTCTTCGAAACGCTGCAGAGATTGTCTGTCCATCACAAGGTCCTGAACGGGGTTGTCATCAAGGCGGCAGGAGGCTGGCTTGGGCCGGTCGCGATGCTGCCGCTGAGGCAGGGGATTGCCTGGCGAGCCTAGCTCCGGGCGTTGCGCAGCACCAGCGCCGACCAACTGCCGTCGCGATAAATCTGCGTGAGCACGAGCCCCTGTGCACGGTAGTAGCTGAGCACCAGATTTTCCTGCCAGCGCAGCAGGCCGGACAATACCAGGACGGCATTGGGTGCCATGACTGCCGTGATCTGCGGTGCCAGACGGGTCAGGGGGCCGGCGAGAATGTTGGCAAGAATGAGATCGAAGGGCGCAGCCTGGCGCAGCATTGGATGCATAAGACCGTCAGCACAGAGTGCGCGCAGCAGGGGCTCGACGTCATTGGCACGCGCATTGTCCTTGGCGATGGCCACCGATACGGGATCGATATCGCTCGCCATCACTGGGCGACGCCAGAGTTTGGCCGCACCGATGCCAAGCAGGCCGGTGCCGCAGCCCAAGTCCAGGACATTTGTGAAGGCGCGCTTACGCGCCAGGCCACTGAGCGTGGCAAGGCACAGGGCCGTGGTTTCATGATGTCCGGTACCGAAGGCCATGCCCGCTTCGATGCGGATGGGAATAACGCCAAAGGGTACGATTCCCGCATCATGGGCCCCGAAGACGAAGAAGCGGCCGGCACGTACCGGTGGCAGGCCTTCTTGCGACAGCCTGATCCAGTCGACATCGGGCAGCAGCTCCACGTGCAGCGGACGGCCAATGAGCGTGGACAGCCAGTGCCCATCGGGCATGTCGTTGTAGAGCGCCTCTACCTCGGCCCAGTCGCGAAAGGGATCTTCGTTGACCAGAACCGCCTGAGGCCGCGGCAGCGCCAGTTCCAGGAGGGCGCAGATATTGGCGGCTTCAGCTTTGCCAAGCTGAACCGAAGCTTTCCATAAAGGTGGGGTGATCACGTCGTTGGGCTCCGAAGAAACAAAGAACGGCGGAGGATGTAAGGGGACTGCAGTCACCATTAGGCCTTAGTGACAAAGCTGTCGATCACCCGCTTTTCGCCAGCCTTGTCGAACGCGACCGTCAGCTTGTTGCCTTCGACAAAGCGGACCTCGCCATAGCCGAATTTCTGGTGAAACACCCGTTCACCTCGCCCATATTGCGATTTTTGGGGATCGCTCGTCTGCACCGTGTGCGCCTGGGCTTCGAGGGTGGGTGGACGGCTGCGCACGCTGCCATAGCTGGCGCGATTGGCCTGGGCACGTCTCCAGCCCGGGCTTTCATAGCCGCTGGTGAAACTCTCAGCTGGATCATTGTCGCGAAAGCCCGAAAAGCCGCCATAAAAGCCTTCATTGATCACAGCGTCGAGCTGATCCTGCGGCAGTTCCGATAGGAAGCGAGATGGCAGCGAGCTCTGCCAGGAGCCATGCACCCGCCGATTGGCGGCAAAGGAAATCCGCACACGTAAGCGTGCGCGGGTCAGCCCAACATAGGCCAGCCGGCGTTCCTCCTCCAGTCCGGCAAGGCCGCTTTCGTCCATGGTCCGCTGACTGGGAAACAGGCCTTCCTCCCATCCAGGCAGAAACACGGTATCGAATTCGAGGCCCTTTGCAGCGTGCAGCGTCATGATGCTGAGACGATCCTCGCTGTCGCTCTGGGCGGTCTCCATCACCAGGCTGACATGCTCCAGAAACCCGCCCAGGGTTTCGAACTCTTCCATCGAGCGGACCAGCTCTTTGAGGTTTTCAAGCCGTCCTGGTGCATCGGGTGATTTGTCGGCCTTCAGCATGTCGGTATAGCCGCTTTCATCGAGAACGATCTCGGCCAACTCGGTGTGCGGCAGCTGACGGGCTTGTTCACTCCAGCGCGCGAACATAGCGGCAAGGTCGCTGAGGGCCCGCCGCGCCTTGGGCGTGACGGCCTCGCTCGTCGCCAGCTCGTGGGCGGCTGCAAGCAGCGGCAAGCCCCGCTCGCGGGCGAACTGCATCAGTGTGGCAAGGCTGGCATCGCCGATGCCACGCTTGGGACGGTTGACGATGCGTTCGAAGGCAAGGTCATCATCACCCTGGGCGATGAGACGCAGATAGGCGAGCGCGTCGCGGATTTCTGCTCGCTCATAAAAGCGCGGGCCGCCGATGACCCGATAAGGCAGCGCGAGGCTGAGGAATCGGTCTTCGAATTCACGCATCTGGAAGGAGGCGCGCACCAGCACCGCCATCTGAGCGTAAGGGTGGCCGGCACGATGCAGGTCCTCGGCTTCGGCTGCGACCGCCCGGGCTTCCTCCTCGGCATCCCAGACCCCGGAGACACGGATCTTTTCGCCGCTGTCGCCTTCGGTCCACAGAGTCTTGCCCAGGCGGTCCTGGTTGCTTGCAATGAGGCCGGAGGCCGCTGCCAGAATGGTGCCGGTGGAACGGTAATTGCGCTCCAGGCGGATCACCTTGGCGCCGGGAAAATCATGTTCGAAGCGCAGGATGTTTTCGACCTCGGCACCACGCCAGCCATAGATCGACTGGTCATCGTCGCCGACCACGCAGAGATTGCCCCGCGTACCGGCCAGCAGCTTCAGCCACAGATACTGGACGACATTGGTGTCCTGATATTCATCGACCAGCATGTAGTGAAAGCGCTCGCGATATTGCGCGAGCACATCGGGGTGGTGGCGCAGAATGTTGAGGGTTTCGAGCAGAAGATCGCCAAAGTCGGCGGCGTTGAGTTCTTTCAGACGCTGCTGATAGGCGGCATAGAGCTTTTTGCCGCGGCCTGTGGCAAAGCCCTGGCCCGCGTCGTCGGTGAGGTCCGCGGGCCCAAGTCCGCGATTTTTCCAGCTGTCGATCAGGCCCGCGAGGGTTCTGGCCGGCCAGCGTTTCTCGTCGATATTCTCGGCCGTAAGAACCTGCTTGATGAGACGCAGCTGGTCATCGGTGTCGAGAATTGTGAAATTGGGCTTCAGTCCGGCGAGTTCGGCATGCTGGCGTAGCATGCGCGCTGCAATGGAATGGAAGGTCCCCAGCCATTGCATGCCCTCCACCACTCCGCCGATCAGCGCGCCGATCCGCTCCTTCATCTCGCGGGCGGCCTTGTTGGTGAACGTCACGGCAAGGATCTGGCCCGGCCAGGCGCGGCGCGTGGCCAGGATGTGGGCGAGGCGGGTGGTCAAGACCCGGGTTTTCCCGGTCCCGGCTCCTGAGAGCACCAGAACCGCACCATCGATGGTCAGCACCGCCTGGCGCTGCTCGGGATTTAGGCCATGAAGATAGGCCGGTTCCCGAGGGGTCTCGTCTTTGAAGACGACATCAAGCGGATCGTGGTAGCGGGGCAGGCCGTCGGAATCTGGGCTCATAAGGTCAAAATAGACATCACTCCGGACCCTGTCACCCTGCCCGCCGCGCGCTGGCGCGGCGGGCGGTAGGAAGGCCTTTCCGTGTGCCTGCGTGACGGGCGGGCCGGGGCGGGCGAGCTGAGGCATCGGGTTTGCGGGTGCTGTCAGAGCGCCCGCAGGGGCGCGATCGACGGCTTGATTTATTTCTTTAATTCGGCAATTATAGAATTATGGAATTAAGTGATGCGATCAAGAGACTGTTCGCCCTCGCGCAGGACAACCGGCTTCAGGTCTTCACATTGCTGGTGAAGGCTGGGCCTGAGGGTGTGGCAGCGGGCGATATCGCCCGCGTTGTCGGAATTTTGCCGACGACCTTGTCAACCCATCTGCTTGTGCTCTCGAACGCAGGGCTCGTGCGCGCCCGCAGACACGGGCGCTCCCTGTTTTATTCGGTGCACTACCCTGCGATGCGTGAGCTTCTCGAATTCCTCACCGAGGATTGCTGCGGCGGGCATCCTGAAATGTGCGCGTCCCCATCCGTGGGTGAGGGGAGCTGCAAACCAACCCGCGGAGAACGAAATGAAGCGCTTGCACCTGCATATCGCGGTCGATGATTTACCGCGTTCGATCGAATTCTATTCGACTCTGTTTGCGGCACGGCCCACAATTGAAAAAGCGGACTATGCCAAATGGCAGTTAGAGGATCCGCGGGTAAATCTGGCGATCTCGACGCGTCATGCGCAAGCGGGCCTCGATCACCTGGGTATCCAGGTTGAAAGCGATGATGAACTGCGTGAAATCACATCACGGCTGAAGCGTGCTGGCGAAATCACGCGGGATCAGGAGGCCGCGACCTGCTGCTACGCCCAGTCCAACAAATGCTGGGTCAGCGATCCATCTGCTATCCGGTGGGAAACTTTCTTTTCCTTTGATACAGCGACCACCTATGGCGAGGACAATGATCCTGTCCGCGAGCCAGGTGCTTGCTGCTCAGCTGGCACCTGCTGCTAGGAGCAAGAGATGCGCGCACAACAGCCCGAGCAGCCCTATCATGTCCTTTTTCTCTGCACGGGAAATTCCGCGCGTTCCATCTTTGGCGAAGCCATCCTCAATCGGCTTGGCGCTGGGAAATTCAGGGCTTATTCCGCAGGCTCCAATCCCGCGGGAAACGTCAATCCGCGGACCATGCAGCTGCTTGAGCGTCTCGGTTATCCGACCGATGGGCTAAGGTCCAAGAGTTGGGACGAATTTGCGGCACCCCATGCACCGGCATTGGACTTCATCTTCACCGTCTGTGACAACGCGGCGAACGAGGTCTGTCCGGTGTGGCCGGGCATGCCCATCACCGCTCATTGGGGAGTGCCGGATCCGGCAGCGGTCGTCGGTGAGGATGGAAAGATCGAAGCGGCATTTCGCCAGGCGTTCACCATCCTGCAGCGCCGCATCGAATTGTTTTCAAATCTGCCGATAAAGGGCCTCGATCGACTATCCCTCAGAAATCGGCTTGCTGAAATCGGCAAGACATAGTTGGCCCGTGGCGGCGTGGAGCCGTGAGCTCTGCAGGGCCGCTACCACAAAGGGCTTGCAGCGTCGCATTGAACCTTGAACCAGAGACCTGCGGCGCAGTTACAGCGAATAGCCCAGGCGCAGCCACAGCATCCTTGCATTGAGCAGATAGAACGACTGACTGCCGAATTCGCTCGCACTGACCGGGGGACGCTGATTGGTCAAATTCGTTCCTTCCAGGGCTAGGTCATACCGGCCAAAGCGATATCCCACCGTGGCAGCAAGGGTGGTGAAGCCCGGCACAGGAGCGGTATTCTCTTCGTCAAGGTAGCGCCGCCCGACATAATTGACGACGAGGGTGCCGTTCAGTCCCTTTGGCGGTGTGTAAAGAATGCCCACTGATGCGAGGTAATGGGGCGACAGCGTGAGCTCGCGTCCGGACACGTCGACGTTGCTGACGCCGTTGAAGAACATGTAATGTCCGAAGCGATCGTCGTGATAGGCGAGGGATGCAGAAAGGGCGAGGTTAGGCGTCAGCCGGTAGCGTCCTTGCGCGTCAATGCCCTTGAGCTGTTCATGGGCTGCATTGGTGAGAAGGCCGGAGGGCAGCGGAACAACGAGGTTCTGGAAGTCTTCCAGAAATCCTTCCACATCGTAACTAAACGCTCCTCCCGCCAGTGCGCCCTTAAGGCCGAGCTCATAGCTCTGGGCGGTCTCGGGCAGCAACACCGCTGGCTGAAAATCCGGTCCAAAATCCTGGGCCGCCGGTTTGAAGGCGTTGCGATAGTCCGCATAAATTACGGCTTCATCATCTGCCTTGCGCCAGGCGCGGTAGCTCGTGCCAATCATGACGGATGGCCGCACGTCCTGCCGATTGGCGTGCACGGCAGTGAACGAGGGCGGCGGGCTCAAGAGGCTATCGCTGGAATATTTGCTTTCGAAGGTTTCGTTCAGACGCACGCCGGCCAGAACATCCCAATGATGGTCGGGCTTCCAGTCGGCCTGGACGTACTGGCCAAGAAACCAGCGTGTGTCATTGACACTGCCGATCTCGTTGGGTGGCAGTTGTGTTGTTGGCGGTGGCAGAACCGAGCCGTTGAGGGGCACGGTATAGGCGCTGTTGTCGTTGAAAGTGTGCTGGCTGCCATGCCCGTAAAGCGCATCCATGCCGACGATGAGCGTGACGTTCTTGAGCGATTTATTGGTGATATGGCTGTCGAGATAGGCATCGTCGATGGAACGGGGCTGATCCTGGGTGTCGACGGTGCCGCTCAAATCCGGATGCAGAAAACCTGCGATATAGCGCAGGTCCGAATGCGAGTAGGAAAGCAGCGTGCTCCAGCTACCGAGACTCACCGGCTGCGTCCAACCGATGTCGCCATCATACTTGTTCTCGGCGATTTCCGCGTTTGCAGGATTGAAATTGGCATTGATGGCAATGAGCGGCGTCAGCCCTGTGCCGATGCGCAGGATGGGACTTGGTGGGGTGTCATGCACGAAGGAAAGATTGGCATCGAAACGCAATTTACCGCGACCGATATCATCGGTGGCGCGATAGAGCAGATGTCCGTCGGCGACGCCTTCGCGCTTATCGGCAAAGCCAAGGCTCTGCCCGTCGAGCGCCAGGGATTGATGAAAATCAGTGGTCCCAGGTAACACGATCGATAGATCGCCGCGCGCAGAACCATAGCTGCCCAGCGCGATGTCCACTCGGTTTGCGGCCTGTCCGGCTGGATAATGCAGCACCTGAACGACGCCGACGAACGAGGTCGCCCCGTACATCACCGGGGCAGAGCCCTTCAGCACCTCGATGCGTTCGACGTCATTGAGGTCAATCGTCGAGATTGCTGGATTGAAGGCGCCGCCCCAGGGCACACCATCTTCCACAAGAAGGAAGGCATCAAATTCGTGCAGACCCCAGAAGGAGGGCACGGAACTTGATGGGCCGGCATCGCCGCCGGCGGGCGCTTCCACACCGGAGACGAGGCTGAGGGCGGTCTGCAGATCCCAGGCATCGCGCACACGCAGGTCTTTGCCCAACACCACTGAGGTTGACGCCGGTATGCGGTCATTGGCCTCGGGGACACGCGTGGCGGTGACCACGACCTCCTCGATGCGCGATGTAGTCTTGGCGAGGGCGGCTGTCATTGCCAGACAGGCGCCGCACATCGCCAATATAAGAGTGGAGCGGTGCATCATTTTCCCCGGGCTTGCAGCAGGCTTAAGGCGCGCCGAGCCGACGCGCCATCCCTCGGCCTCGTCTAAGAGAACCTCCGCGCAAGTCAAGCCACGTCTTCGTGAGCTGCCATGCACCAGTGTAAGAGATTATGGTCTGCGGCCGCCCCGCGCCTGCAGCCAAAAGTTGCGTGCGGTCGAGGCGATGGATGGCGAAATGGCGTTGTGACCTTGTCCTGTTTGCGGCAGAACACACCACTTTGGAAGATGGGTAGCCCAAGGAGGTGATGCGCGGGTTCATGTGCAGCGCCCCACGTCTCAAAAGCTGGCGCCCGATTCTCCTCGGTGGCAAAGGGCACGGGCCGTCCGGGTCTGGCGCAAGCTTGAGAGACACTCAAGGGATCGCATCTGCCTCAGTGCGGGCAGGGTACCGCTGCGGTTTGGAGGGTGTTGGGTCGCCATTCAGATTTCAGGATCGCCATAATGGTCATGTCTACAAGGGCGCCGTTGAGGTAGTTTGCCTGCCGCAATACCCCTTCTTGGACAAAGCCTGCCCGTTCATAGGAGGCAATTGCACGCGGGTTGTCGGCGCGCACGCTCAGGCTGAGACGATTGAGATTAAGCGTGTCGAAGACATAGTCTGTCAGGAGGCGGAGCGCGCTGGCACCGTAACCCTTGCCGCGATCGCTCTCGCGACCGATGCGGATGCCAATTTCAGCGGAACGATGGATGGGATGAACATTACGGATCAGCCCATAGCCGATCAGTGGCAGTTCCTGCAGCTTGCGGATGGCGAAAAGATATTCCCCGTCATTGCGAGCCTGCTTTTCAACCCATGCTTTGAAGGCGATGCCGTCTACCGGCACATAAGGAAAGTCGAGTTTGGCTGCCTCGACATCGTTGAACCAGAGATAGAGGGCGCCCATGTCATCGGGCAGAACCGGACCTATGGTGATGTGCGCATCGCGTCGTGAAAGGGCGGCAATCGTGGTCATCGTGACCTGCTGCGCAGCTGTCGTGTCGTAGGTGCGTTCGGTGCTCAAGCTATGACCTCCCTGCGAATAATTCGCCGTCAACAGTGCTGCTACCTCCTGCATCCTCCGCGAGGCGGCCGCCCCCTGAATGGCGGCAAATGCATCATGATCCTGCCCCAAGGTGGACCAGCGCCCCCATCATGCGCGCCGGCCCCTTAATGGTAACTAAAGGGTTGCCGCAGAAGATTTCCCAGTCAGTCGGTGAAGTGGACGCCGGCGGCACATTGATACAGCGCAGTAAGGCGCTGTGGGCGAGGGGGCGGCGTCCTCGCCACGGCCCACTGGCGGCGGATCGTGGTCGCGCATCGAACCTGCGCACCAGGTCAACCAGGCGATTTCTGCCGCAGGAACTCCTTACCGGGTGGGTAAAGCTTGCCGACGCTTGTCGCAAAGTGTCGTTGGTGGCGGCTGAGAGCACAGGGTTTGCCCAGACAGAGGTGGCACGAAACCTGCTTCTGTTCAGGAGAGGGCGCTTTGCCCGCTGTCAAGCCAGGAGCCTGCCATGACCATTGCGACAACGTCGGCATCGCCCAACCCGATGTTGCTGGCATTGCTGAACCAGCTGTCTTCCACGGCCTCCACCAGTTCTGGCTCAGGCAGCAGCACACTTTTGGCCACCCTGACCGCTACCCCGAGTACTGTTGGCACCGGTGCACCGACCTCGCTCAATGCGCCGGCCCGGCCCGCGCTGACCTCGGGCATCCTCAATCTGCTGATGCAGCAAATAGAGAACAGCGGGACCACCTCAGCCCCAGGTACGCCGGGGACAACGAGTGGGGCCAGCGCTGCAGGTACAAGTTCAGCTCTGGCGACCGGCAATCCGGTGCAGGCGCTCTTTACCGCGATTGACAGCAACGGCAATGGCTCGATCTCGCAGTCCGAACTGGAAAAATTTATCGAGGCGGCAGGCGGCACGCAAACTCAGGCCGACGCGCTCTATGCACAGCTTGATCCCAATGGCAGTGGTAGCGTCAGTGAAGCCACGCTTACCGCAGACATGAAGGCCCTCCAGGGGCATTTCCATCACCATCACGGGATGAACGGCGATCGCGGGAATATCCTCGCCATGCTCGCCTCAAAGTCTCCGAACCAGCTCGCCGGCAACATGGCTTCAGCGATGGACAGCAACAAGGATGGTGTGGTCAGTCAAAGCGAGCTGACGAATTTTGTCGCCCAGAACGGTGGTACGAGCGCGCAGGCAAATTCCCTGTTTTCGGCTCTGGACACGAGTGGCTCCAGTACGCTCAGCACAAGCGATTTCCAGAATCTTCTCACCAATCTCGGGTTTGGCAGCTATGCATCTGCTACCAATGCCTACACAGCCGCAGCCGCCAACACGGGCACTAGCACTGCGAGCACTTCGACGACGGCGCTCAAGGCTTGAGTGCGCCATCACGAGGCCTGGCGCGATTCAGCGAGCGCAGGGGTGGGCGTCGCAAGCAGGGATGCCTCCGTGGGCGACTGGTGGCCGTGACCTGGCCGGTGTTTGATGACATGCGCTACGCGCATGATGAGGGATCTCGGCCATGGTAAGCGCCGTAAAGTCAGCATTCACTCCTGATCTGCGTGATCAGACAGCGATTGCCGCAGCGTTCGCCCAGCCCGATCCGGACGGTCGCTTTAGCGGTGCCTTCGGTGCCTATCTGAAGCGCATCGGTGCCCAGAGAAAAGCCATCATATTCGTGTTCCCTCCCAAGGCAGCCGGAACATTTTTGCGTACCGCGGCGATTGCTGCGTGCGACGGGCAGCTGTTGCGCATCGTTCACGCCCAAGGCGGGCGCGATGCACAGCCCTATCTGCCTCTCCTGATCGACTACTTCACGGGCGGTCTGACACCCAAGACGTTGGTCTCCCATATTCACATGCAGGCGCTTCCAGCAAATCGCTATATCCTTGATGCATTCGGTATTCGCCCGATCATCATGCTGCGTTCCATTCCCGACATGCTCGCCTCCTACTGGGATATGCTCGACAGCGATATGCTTGCACGCCAAGATGGCCTGAATTGTCTCATTCCCGAGAATTTCCCGGAATTGAGCAAAAAGGATAAGGCCGAGTTCTGCATCGACATGCTGGCGCCGTGGTATGCCAGCTTCTACGCCACATGGCTCGAATACGCAGCCCGGGAGCCCAAGACCGTTCTTCTTCTCCATTATGCGAAGATGCGTGCCGATCCGGCCGGTAGTCTGGCACAGGCTCTCGCGCATGCCGGCATTGATGTCTGCGATTCACGCTGCCGGCAGGCTGCCGACGAGGCCTGGAATGAGCGGCACGAATTGCGCTTTAACAAAGGAGAAACTGGACGGGGCCAAGACTATTTCGGTACCAGCCACCTGCGTAGACTTGAGCGCCTGTTGTCCTACTATCCGATCCTGACATCGTGGCGCGAACAGCTCATGGGTGTGGTGCCAGGGGGCACTAGGCACCAAGAATAGCCTCCATTTGCCAAACTGTAGCGAACCTCGGTCCCTTTCCCACCTACAGGCGTGTGACGGGTTTGTCGTGATGCGCCCTGATTGGCATGCCAGCCTGGGCGCAGCGCTGCGGGCTTCGTGACGGGCACTGCCGGACGACGCTACATTTGTAGTTTTGCTCTAGAAGATCTCATGATCCTCTCCCAACCAGAGGGGTGAGCGCGGAAGATCAATGAATTTGCGTTCATCCGCGAGCAGGGCGGCCCCTGCGCTCTGTCCTTCGGGTGAGTGCATCGCGGCTTCAAGCTCTGCGATATTGTCCCACCATAAAAGGGCGACCCCGTCATACATCTCAGGTGCGGCTCGACCGCTGCGGATCGCATCATTGAGCGCATGGGTCAGGGCATGGCTCTGAACATAACGCCGTATGCGCAGCGCTTTCCGGTGGCTTGCGACCAACGGTGCATGCTGGTTGCGCCAATAGCTCTGGAACTCGGCGCGGGACAGCTGCGGTAGACGATGCAGGCAGAAGGTCAGCTTGATCATGGTGTCTCCGGTTCGCAAAAAACTCAGACGCTGCGTGTTCGGCAGCAAGACGGCTGTGTTTGGCTAAATTAGGTGTCCTTATGCCAGTCCGAACTCCTTGAGGATCGCAGCGCGTTGGCCATCCAGATCGGGAGCAGGGCGTCGGGTTTGGGGATCGCAATAGGCCGAAAGCTTGACTGGGTTACCCTGCATGCGCCAGGGCCCGACATCGGGATCGTCCGCGCTCACGATCATGTTGCGGGCAAGGATCTGCGGGTCGACCATGACATCGGCAACACTGTTCAGTGGGGCACAGGGCACACCATCGGCCTCAAGTAAGGCCAGCCATTCGCGCGCGGGCCGCTGTTTCAGAGTATTTTCCATCTCTGCGGTCAGCTCATCCACATGACGTACCCGTGCGCCGTTACTGGCAAAGCGCGGATCGCGGGCCAGCTCATCGCGCCCCAGAACCTGCGCAACTTTGGCAAAGAGCGCGTCATTTCCAGCAGCGATGGCGAGGTATTTGTCCTTCGCAGCAAAGCAGGCAAAGGGGGCGATCGAGGGATGACGATTGCCCAAAGGGCCAGGTGTTTGGCCAGTGGCGACATAGCGGGCAATGGCATTTTCGAGGAGTGCGACCTGGCAGTCGAGCATGCCGACATCAACCTTCATGCCGTGGCCGCTCTTGGTGCGGTCATAAAGCGCGGTGGCAATGCCGATGGTGGCAAAAAGACCTGCGGCCAGGTCGCCAACCGAGGAACCAACGCGTGTCGGCGGCGAGCCGGGATGACCGGTGAGTGACATGATCCCGCCCATGGCCTGAACCACCATGTCGTAGGCCGGGCGCGTAGCATAGGGACCGCTGTGGCCAAAGCCGGACACCGCTGCATAGATCAGACGTGGATAGCGACTCTTCAGGTCCTCCCAGCCATAGCCGAGCTTTTCCATAGTGCCGCCACGATAGTTCTCGACCAGAATGTCGGCGCGCTCCAGGAGGGTCTCGAAGATGCTGCGATCAGCCGGCGATTTCAGATCAAGCGCGATGGAGTCCTTGCCGCGATTGATACTCATGAAATAGCCGGATTTTTGGCTACCGTCTTTGGTCGGCACAAAGGGGCCGATATGGCGGGCATCATCGCCGCGTTCCGGCGGTTCGATCTTGATCACCCGCGCGCCCAGCTCGGCGAGCATCAAGGCGCAATAGGGGCCGGCAAGAACGCGGGTCAGATCAAGAACGAGAAGGCCTGCAAACGGACCCGCTGAGACGTCACTCACGGAAAATCTCCACTCCAATGTATAGAAGGCCGGGGGCGCAACGTGCGCAGAACGAGGTTCTGGGGTAAGGCGGCTGCGAGGGGCGCGTCATTCGCAGGTGGGATCTTCGGAGGGGGCTTCTGATGCCAGCCGAAGGCCATCGAGCGCGCGCTCTGCTTTGGTCATGCGCGCCTCCTCAAGCTTCTTTTCGTCCTTGGTGCGACCATGACGCTGACGCTTGAGTTTGGCTTCGGCTTCAGCCTGCGCCCGCATTCTGTTCTTGCGGACAGACCTCAGATTGATCAGCTGCGCCATGACAGTGGTCCTATTGTAGTGAGGTCCGGTAGGCCGGACGGTCGGTGATACGGGCACAATAGGCCGCAAGCACCGGGGTCTCGGTCATGAGTTTGAATTGGATCATCAGATGGATGCCACCACCTAGCACGATGTCGGCCGCCGAAAAGCGATCGCCCAGAAAATAGGGCCGGTTCGCCAGATGTGTGTTGAGGACATCCTCTACCTCTTCCGGTGGCGCCCAGCCCATCATGCCGAAGACATGATTGATGTTGAGCCGGCGGGCGATGAAGGCTGGCTCAAGCACGCCCGAGCGATAGGCGAGCCATGAAACATACTCTCCGCGCAGCGGCGCGCCGACAACGGGCGCAAGTCCAGCCTGAGGGAACTGATCTGTAAGATATAGTGCGATGGCACTGGTCTCGAACACGACATGCCCATCATGGGTCAGGGCCGGCACCTTGCCATGGGGGTGCGGATTTTGTGGATCCCGGCCACCACTGCCATCGGCCCGGCGAATGGTTGACACTGTGCGCGTCTCATAAGGAACAGCGAGCTCTTCCAACAGCCAGACGAACGTGCTTGAGCGCGAATTCGGCAGATGATGCAGCGTGATCATGGTTCTCCAGCCTTCAGAGGGGCGTTGCAAGTGACCCGTCACCGCTCTGGGGAGGGGGCCAACGCGCAGGAGAGCCTAGAGGCCACGTTGGGCTGCGGCAAGCGCGGTGAGACGCAGGGCACTGGCAAGCGGATTTGTGCCGCGTGCCGCGTCGATGTGACTGACATAAAGGGCAAGGCTCTGGCCCGCCCGGGTGGCCTCGGCCTCGAGGACGCGCCAGAATTCCGGTTCGAGCGCCACCGATGTGCGATGGCCCGAAAGCGTAAAGGAACGTTTCTTGAGGCTCACGGCGCGCGATCCAGCACGGGACGGAACTTTAGCGTCTTGAGGGCGGCGGCGAGACTGCGGGCACGGCGCTGCGGCGTCATCATGAGATGCGGTCGGCGCAATGTCTCAACCTGTCCTGCAGCCAATATGGCGTTGCGGTTGATCCAGCCTGGCCGGTCGAGCAGGCGGACCTGCCGAAACACCGTCTTCAGACGACAGCCAATGTCATGGGGCGTGGGATCATCATCGTTGGCGACGATCAGATTGAGCAGAACAACGCCGCGTGGACGCAGCCTTGCCTTAACGCTGGCAAAGAATTCCGTACTGAGAAGATGGGGCGGAATATGTTCGCCCATATAGGCGTCGAGGACGATGGCGTCAAAACGCCGGCGCGTCCCCTTCAGAAACGCGGCGCCATCACCTTCGTACTGTTCGATCGCCGCGGGCATCTGAAAATAATCCCGCGCGATCACGAACGCTGCCGGATCGATATCCACCGCCACGAGCGAGGCGCCCTTCTGGTAGAGCATGTTTGCCAGGGTGCCGCCGCCACAGCCGATGAGAGCAATCTGCTGCGCCCGGCTCTGGCGGATCAGCCCGTAAAGGGCATGAACATAGTCCGCGAGGCTGACCCCGTTGCGGTCCGCCTCGCTTTGATGGCCGCCACCGCGCCAATACGACACCGTTCCGGTGGCGTTGTTCTGCTCGATGACGGCGGCAAGCGCCGTGGCTTGTGTACCCGTGCGCACGCGTTACCTTGGTCCGATCATGTCTTCCGGGCGGACGATGGCATCGAATTCCTCAGCCGTGACAAAGCCGCCTTTGACGGCCTCCTGCTTGAGGGTCGTACCGTTTTTATGTGCCGTCTTGGCGATCTTGGCGGCGTTGTCATAGCCGATCTTGGGTGCCAGCGCGGTGACGAGCATGAGCGAGCGTTCGAGGCCAGCCTTGATGTTGTCGAGCCGGGGCACGATGCCAACGACGCAATGATCGGTGAAGCTTTCGGCGGCATCTGACAGAAGACGCACGCTCTGCAGGAAATTATAGGCCATCACCGGATTGAAGACGTTGAGTTCGAAATTGCCCTGGCTGTCGGCAAAGGTTAGGGCTGCATGATTGCCGAAGATCTGCACTGCGACCTGGGTCATCGCCTCGCACTGGGTGGGATTGACCTTGCCGGGCATGATCGAGGAACCAGGCTCGTTTTCCGGCAGCGACAATTCACCAAGGCCAGAGCGCGGGCCAGAGGCGAGAAAGCGGATATCCTGGGCGATCTTGAAGCAGGACGCGGCTACGGTGTTGATCGCGCCGTGGGCAAAGACCATGGCATCGTGTGCGGCCAGTGCCTCGAATTTGTTGGGCGCGGTGACGAAGCCAAGCCCGGTGATCGCAGCAATGCGCGCGGCCACCTTTTCGGCAAAGCCGACCGGTGCATTGAGGCCGGTGCCGACGGCCGTGCCGCCCTGGGCCAACTCCATCAGTCGCGGCAGGCTCTGTTCAATGCGCTCGATCCCGTTGGCGATCTGCTGCGCATATCCTGAGAACTCCTGGCCCAATGTCAGTGGGGTTGCGTCCTGGGTATGGGTGCGGCCGATCTTGATGATGTCGCGAAACGCCTCTGCCTTTTCTGCCAACGCCCGCTGCAGTTTGCCGAGGGCGGGCAGGAGACGGCGATGGATTTCCTCGGCGCAGGCCACGTGCATGGCGGTCGGAAAGGTGTCGTTGGACGACTGGCTCATATTGACGTGGTCATTGGGATGGACCGGCTTTTTGGAGCCCATCTCTCCACCCAGCATCTCGATGGCGCGATTGGACACCACCTCATTGGCGTTCATGTTGGACTGGGTACCTGAACCGGTCTGCCACACCACCAGCGGGAAATGGTCGTCAAGCTTGCCATCGATCACTTCCTGGGCCGCAGCAACGATGGCCTGGCCCAGTTTGGGGTCAAGACGTCCGAGTTCCATATTGGTCTCGGCGGCCGCGCGCTTGACGATGCCGAGGGCCCGGATGATGGGTTGGGGCTGTTTTTCCCAGCCGATCTTGAAGTTGCCAAGGCTGCGCTGGGCCTGGGCACCCCAGTAGCGGTCAGCGGCCACTTCGATGGGGCCAAAGGTATCGGTTTCGGTGCGGGTCTTGGTCATGGGCGGGCCTCAGGGAATTTCGCAGGGCCGCTCTTTAATCCCTAAGTCTGCAGGCGTCCATGTGTTGCTCGACTGGAGGGACGCTGGCTACTTCTTACGGAAGGCATCGAGGCTGACCACTTCACCGGGGGCTGCAGGCTTCTCGAGAGGCTTCTCGGCCGGTGCCGTGCTCGGTGCCTGAGGGCCAGGAGTGGGGGTAGTTGAGGCCGTTGTCTGTGTCGCATCCGCATCAGCAACTTTGAACTGCAGTCCGAACTGGACCCCCGGATCGACGAAAGCGGTGAGGGCGGCAAAGGGGATGACAAGTTCTGCCGGCAATTTGCGGAAGGTCAGCGTGACCTTGAATTGATCCTGCTCGACCTTGAGGTCCCAAAACTGGTGTTGCAGGACGATGGTCATTTCGTCCGGATATTGCTCGTGGAGAAATTCCGGAATGTCCACGCCGGGAAAATTGGTCTTGAAGGTCAGGTAGAAATGGTGGCTCCCAATCAGCGCCTGACGTTCGACGCGGCGCAGGGCTTCGTGCACCACCCCGCGCAGGGCGCTGTCCATGAGAGCTTCGTAGCCGATGTAATCCTTGCTCATTGGAAACCTTTATTGGCGCCACAGTAGGCACCGCACGAGCGCTGTCAATGCGCGGCGATGGATGGCGTTACCCTTCCTAGCGTGCCGTGGGGTATCGGGCTGGATTTGTCGCAAAATGGGCGCCCTCAGGGGCCGACATTGTTGTGCGCAAATCTGGCCTCCGCTGTGGCCTGTGCGCGTAGTTTGGCGCGTGCTGAGGGCTGCAACGCGGGAGGACCTGCGCCATGGGCGGTCTCGCCCCATGTCCAGGCCCACAGCCCGGGTCGGCAATTCCTTCCCAAGCACGCGGCCTTT
This sequence comes from Rhizomicrobium sp., assembly GCA_049964915.1. Classification (GTDB taxonomy): domain Bacteria; phylum Pseudomonadota; class Alphaproteobacteria; order Micropepsales; family Micropepsaceae; genus Rhizomicrobium. The sequence goes on along the minus strand of JBMFWV010000005.1, from coordinate 21,895 downwards.
CGTCCCTGTTTTCTGCCATCATCGCGCTTGCAGGATCTTAGTTTGTCGCGAATTGCATTTGTTGCTCACGACGGTCTTGTGAACATGATATGCACCTGCCGTCCGCCATGAACCAGCACGAGCCCGTCTCCGCGTCCCGCCCCGAGCCCGCCCCCCGTCTGGACGAGCGATCCTCGGCATTGGCGCTGCTGCGCGTCTTTCGTCACCGTAACTACAGGCTGTTCTTTTCTGGTCAACTGGTTTCCTTGATGGGCACTTGGATCACGCAGGTGGCCCAGGGCTGGCTCGTCTATGATCTCAGCCATTCGCCGCTGCTGCTTGGTATCACCAGCTTTGCCGGCCAGGTTCCGGTTTTCTTCATCACTGCCTTTGGGGGCATGGTGGCAGACCGAGTCGACCGTCGCCATACACTCATGATCACCCAGTCGCTCGCCATGCTGCAGGCGGCGACACTGGCTGTGCTTACGCTGAGCGGGCTGATCCAGGTGTGGGAGGTGGTGGCGCTCGCCCTTTTCAAAGGTCTCGTGAATGCCTTTGACGTGCCCACCCGCCAGGCCTTTACCGTGGACATGGTCGGGCGCGACGATCTGCGCAATGCGATCTCGCTGAATTCCATCATGTTCAATCTCGCCCGGGTGGTCGGGCCCAGCCTTGCCGGTGTCATCATCGCTGTCTGGGGCACAGGGGTCTGCTTTTCCATCGATGCCGTCTCGTATGGTGCAGTGCTGATCGGCATTTATCTCATGGTCGTGCCGCCCAGGCCCAAGCGCGCTGCGGGCAAACCCCTCACGGAGTTGCGTGAAGGCTTCCGCTATGCCTGGAACTCGCACACCATCCGCCTCACGCTGCTTCTGGTGTCGGTGCTGGCGGCCTGCGGTGCGTCCTATGTCTCGCAGATGCCTGCGGTGGCGCGCGAGGTGCTGCATCAGAATGCGGCCGGACTGGGTGCGCTCATGGCCGCCATCGGCATTGGGGCCCTCTTCGGAGCCTATGGCCTCGCCCGCGTCCCGGACCGCCACCTGCTGCAGACCCCGATCCTGTCAGCGCTCAGCTTCGGCCTGTCGCTGATCGCGTTTTCACAGTCCCATCTGCTGTGGCTGTCGATGCTGCTTCTGATGCCGGCGGGCTGCAGCCTGGTGTTACTTGGCGGTTCCGTCAACACCATCATCCAGACGGTAAGCCATGACCACGTCCGAGGCCGCATTGTGGCCCTCTATACAATGTCGTTCATGGGAATGATGCCCTGGGGCTCGCTGGCGCTCGGCTGGCTGGCCGACGAGATCGGTGTGGGTGTAGCCATCAGCCTGGGCGGCACGATTTGCGTGCTGGCCGCGATCGTGGCCTATTTTCTGCGTGGTCCGGGCTATACGCTGAACCAGCCGATGCTTGAGCGTGAAATTGCGTGAGGTGGGGAGCTTCTGTTGCCCGGTGCTCCCCGAACCGCGCTTACCTATTAGGCAGCGAGGGCCATTGCATTGTCGTTGGCACCTGTACGATCAGCCCGATAACGGCGGATACCATACCGGACGAAAGGTCAGCCTTTACACGTCTGTCGATCCTGTTTCGCCCCCACAGATGCCCATCTCAGGTCTCAGGCCTAAGCCCGATGGGCATGTGGTGGAGGCGCCGGGTACCGCCCCCGGGTCCAGTCCGCTTATTACGCAGCCGTTTATCGTCATAGTCCGGGCAAGCCCTGACCCGACTAATATAGGCGCCAAGGCTTAAGACTTAAAGAGCGCCGTGGTGGTGGTCCCAGGGAAGGCCCTCAGGCGTCGGGTCACAACCTTTTCTGTGGTCAGTGGCGCCTGAGCCCTACGCCACTGTCGCCCCCGCCGCCTTGAGCTTGCTACAGTTCTCCGGCAATCGTTCTTGCGATTCTCCATGCAGCAATATCACGACCTGATGAGCCGCGTTCTCACCCAAGGGGTGGAAAAGCGCGACCGTACCGGCACCGGCACCCGCTCGATCTTCGGCCATCAGATGCGCTTTGATCTGGCGGAAGGCTTTCCCCTCGTCACGACCAAAAAGCTTTTCACCAAGGCGATTATCGTCGAATTGCTCTGGTTTTTGCGCGGTGACACCAATCTCGCCTACTTGCACGAGCACAATGTCACGATCTGGGATGAATGGGCCGATGCCACCGGTGAGCTGGGACCCGTTTATGGTCACCAGTGGCGCTCCTGGCCGGATGGGGCGGGCGGGCACATCGATCAGATCGCCGATCTGGTCACGGCGATCAAAACCAATCCGGATTCGCGGCGACTGATTGTCACCGCCTGGAATCCTGCCGACATCCCCAGGATGGCACTGCCCCCCTGTCATTGCCTGTTCCAGTTCTACGTTGCCGAGGGGCGCCTCTCCTGTCAGCTCTATCAGCGCTCTGCCGATATCTTCCTCGGCGTTCCCTTCAATATCGCCTCTTATGCGCTGCTGACGCTGATGCTGGCGCAGGTGTGCGGCCTGAAGCCGGGCGAATTCATCCACAGCTTCGGCGACGCGCATCTTTATCTCAATCACCTCGAGCAGGCCCGTGAGCAGCTCAGCCGCAAACCCTTCCCGCTGCCCACCATGCACCTTAACCCCGGGGTCTCGGATCTTTTCGCCTTCCGTCTGGAGGATTTCGAGCTGGTGAACTATCGCGCCCATCCGCACATCAAAGCCGAGGTAGCAGTGTGAGCCTCCTGATCCGTCCCGCCAGGCCCGAAGATGCGGCCCTCATTTATGCCTTCATCCGCGACCTTGCCGCCTATGAGCAGCTCGAAGCCGATGTCAGCGCCAGCGCGGAAGACATCGCAGCAGCGTTGTTTGCTCCCGTACCGCGGGTCTTTTGCGCACTTGCCCAGTGGCAGGATGAAGCCGCTGGTTTTGCCCTCTGGTTTTATAATTTTTCCACCTTTCGTGGCCGGCACGGCATCTATCTGGAGGACCTTTTTGTGCGTCCGCATCTGCGGGGGCGGGGCATCGGCAAGGCGCTTCTTGTCGAACTCGCAAGACGGGCGGTGCGCGAAGGCTGCGCCCGCCTCGAGTGGAGCGTCCTGGCCTGGAACAGCCCTTCCATCGCCTTTTATGAGGGCCTGGGCGCAAGGCGACAGGAGGGTTGGGATGGCTACCGGCTCAGCGACGGGGCCCTCCTGCATCTGGCTGGCTCAGAGATGGCATCATGAGCGTGGCTGACCCTGATATTGTTCTCGTCCTTGCGCGGGCACGCAACGGGGTCATTGGCAGGAACAATGGTCTGCCCTGGCGCATTCCCGAGGACATGCGCCGGTTCAAGGCGCTGACCTTGGGTAAACCCGTCATCATGGGACGCAAGACCTTTGACTCCTTGCCGCAGAAGCCCTTGGGGGGACGCACCAACATCGTTCTCAGTCGCACACTGAGGTCCAGCGATCCGGCGGTGCTCGTGGCCGACACGCCGCTGCGGGCGCTGGCGCTGGCGCGTGCGCAGGCTCCCAAGGAGATTGCGATTATCGGTGGGGCAGAGGTCTATGCGGCATTCCTGCCTTTTGCGCAGCGTATCGAATTGACCGAGATCGATGCCGATGTGCCAGGTGACACTTTCATGCCAGCCTTTGCAGCAGAAACCTGGCGGGAGAGCGCACGTACTGCACATGTCAGCCCCCAAGGGCTGAAATACGCCTTTGTCACTCTGGTTCGCACCAACAGCAGCTCTTGCCTTCAGCCTCGAAGAGATTAGCCTGATGGTGAAGGCGGAAGGGGGTGCGCATGAGCATTCGTGAATTTGCAACCGGGCTTAAATTTCCGGAAGGTCCCGTGGCCATGGATGATGGCTCGGTGATCCTCGTCGAGATCCAGTCCAAGAAGATCACGCGGGTCAAGGCTAACGGAAAGACCCAGACCATCGCCCACTGCCAAGGTGGTCCGAACGGCGCGGCCATCGGTCCGGACGGGGCGCTCTATGTCTGCAACAATGGTGAGAATTTTGTCTATCACCGCCGTCAGGGGCTGACCATTCCGGGCCATGCGCCGGCCACGCATCAGGGTGGCTGGATCGAGCGTGTCGATATCTCGACGGGAAAAGTGGAACGGCTTTACAGCGACTGCGACGGTGTCAGGCTGACTGCACCCAATGACATTGTTTTCGACAGCACCGGCGGCTTCTGGTTCACCGATCATGGCACCACCACGGCCGAGTATCGCACCCACGGGGCGCTCTATTACGCACGCGCCGATGGCAGCAAAATCACAAGGGTGCTGCGCGAGTTGGTCACACCCAATGGTGTCGGCCTCTCCCCGGATGGCAAAAATGTCTATTACGCGGAAACCTTCACCGGACGGCTCTACCGTCTGCCGCTGAAAGGGCCCGGGCGCCCGCAAAAGGTTGAAGGCTTCACGCCGGGCGTCTTTGTCGGAGCCTTTCCGGGACTGGCATATTTCGATTCACTTGGCGTACAGGCCGACGGAGGGGTGTGCTGCGCAACCATCCTTGCTGGCGGCATCACGACCTTCCATCCGGAAACTGGCAAGGCCAAGCACTTTGCTATCGCCGATCCTCTTGTCACCAACATCTGCTGGGGCGGCAAGGCGATGAAGACCGCCTATATCACCGCCTCCGGTACCGGAAAGCTTCTGGCCGTGGATTGGCCCAAGCCGGGCCTGCGCCTAGCTTTCAACGCTTGAGACGATGATCGAAGCTGTGTCAGGTCCGGCTGATGTCCTCAGCCGGACCTTTTTCTTGTGCGTTGCGCCCAGCGGGTGCAGCGATCTGTGCCAGCAGGGGCTTGAGCAGCGGGGTCAGCCGCTGCAGTTCGTCGCGATGGATGGCAGACAGCGTAGCGAGTTTCTTTTCTCCGGCGAGGGTAAGCACCACAAATATCCGTCGCCGGTCATTGGGGTCGGTGCGGCGCAACAGATAGCCACTGGCGACCAGCCGGTCGATAAGACCTACGGCGCTGTGGTGGCGAATATTGAGACGTTCGGCCAGATCGCCAACGCTGACATCGGCGCCATCGGCAAAACCCTTGATCGCAAGCAGCGCCTGATGCTGGCGCGGCGACAGACCGGCATCCTGTGCCGCGGCTTCGCTGAAGGCGAGGAATTTGGCGAGCAGATAACGAAACTCTGCGAGCAGACGATAGTCGTGCGATGATAGCTTGATGGTCCGGCGTACACGCATAGGGGCGTTTGCCTGCTTCGCTGCCATGTCAGCGCTCCTGCGCGTCGGGTTGCGCACGCGTCGGTCCCGCTGTGCCTGCCTTCACCAAGGTGCTGAGACCCGCAGACGTCGGCGCGATGGCGCCCCGCAGCTGAAAGTTCCGGGGCCCAATTCGCGTCATCATCTATTCCATGACGATGCGCGGCGCGACGCGCGCGGTGCCTTGCAGGCTTGTCGCCAGCTTGCGGGCCAGCGCAAGAAACGCCTCAGCCTCGGGGCTCTGCGGTGCATGGGCAACAATGGGTGTGCCGGCATCGGAAAGCGCACGGATTTGCGGCACGAGGGGGATCTCGCCCAGGAAGGGAACCTTCAGTTCCTCTGCGGTGGCGCGCGCACCACCATGACCAAAGATATGGCTGGACTGGCCGCAATGGGGACACAGAAATACGCTCATGTTTTCGATCAGCCCGAGGATCGGAACATGGGTTTTCTGGAACATGGCGATGCCCCGGCGGGCATCGATGAGGGCCAGATCCTGAGGCGTCGAGACAATCACGGCGCCTTTGAGCGGCACCTGCTGGGCCATCGTCAGCTGGGCATCGCCGGTGCCTGGGGGCATATCTACCACCAGCACATCCAGAGGAGCCCAGGCGACGTCCCCCAGCATCTGTGTCAGAGCGCTCTGCACCATCGGCCCGCGCCAGATCATCGCCTGGTCGGGTGGAACAAGAAAGCCGATCGACATGGTCTTGATGCCATACTTGCTGATTGGCAGCAGCTTCTGTCCCTCGGTCTTGGGCTTGGTGTCGATGGCAAAAAGTCGCGGCAGTGATGGACCATATATATCGGCGTCCAGAAGGCCGACCTTAAGACCAAGACGGGCCAGCGCCAGCGCGAGGTTGGCGGCGACTGTAGATTTTCCGACTCCACCTTTGCCGCTCGCCACCGCGATGATGGCAGCAACACCTTCAAGGCCGGCACGCGGCGAGGGCTTTGCTGTGGGCGAGGTCTGCGCTGGCGCTGCCGGTCCCTCGCGGTGGGCCGTCAGCACGGCGGTGACGGAGGTTACGCCCGCAAGAGCCGCGACCGCGTCCTCGCAGGCTTTGCGCAAGGGCTCGGCCGTCGGTCCGCGCGAGGGCGCGACCTCGAGTGCAAAACCAACATTGGAGCCTTTGATGACCAGGCCCTGAATGAGCCCGGCCTCGGTTACGGAACGGCCGGTGTGCGGATCGCGCACGCTGGCGAGGGCGGCAAGTACTGCATCTTGTGTTGGTTGGGACATATCTGAGGGCCTCGGGAACAAGCTTGACGGGCGGGGACGGGCGCGCACGCCGCGCAAGGGGGTTGGACGACACCGCGCGCGTCAAATTTGCACCGCCGCAACGATGCACATATAACCGGCGGGCCTCGCAAAACCAAGGAAGGGGCCTCAGCTTGGTACAGCGAATTGCTGCATCACAGTCTCTGGCCGAGCTTTCTTCCGCCACTTAGGATCGATATGCCCTGGACGCAAAATAATGGTGGTTCGTCCGGTGAGCCGGGCGGCCCATGGGGGCGGCCTCCTTCGGGCGGCCCCAAGGGCCCTGATGGAAATGGCTCGGGTGGCGGTCCTCGCAGCACGCCGCCAGGTGGTGTTCCGGATTTTGAGGAAATGTTGCGCCGTCTGCGCGAGGGATGGCGTCGTCTGATGCCCCGCAGGGGCGATGGGATGGGCGCACCGATCTTTGCCCTCGCAGGCCTTGTTCTCGTCGTGCTCTGGCTGTTGTCCGGCATTTACTCGGTGGGCGCCGACGAACAGGGCGTGGTGCTGCGCTTTGGCAAATTCGTGGCGCGCACCGCTCCCGGCATCAATTATCATCTGCCCTGGCCGATCGAAACGGTGGAAACGCCAAAGGTCACCGTGGAGCACCAGATCAACATCGGCGCCGGAGAAACCGGGGATCTGCCCAGCGAAAGCCTCATGTTGACCGGTGACGAGAACATTGTCGGCATCAACTTCACAGTCTACTGGGTGATCAAGAATGCGGCGGATTATCTCTTTAATGTCCAGAACCCCAACCGCACCATCAAGGCAGTGGCCGAAAGCGCCATGCGTGAAATCGTGGGCCAGACGGCACTGGAACCCATTCTGACGGAGGACCGAGGACCCATTCAGGTTGCCGTTCGCCGGCTGATGCAGAAGACCCTCGATTCTTATGGCGAAGGGGTCACGATCACCCGGGTGCAGTTGCAGAAGGCCGATCCGCCAGAGCAGGTCATCGCGGCCTACCGTGATGTTCAGGCTGCCCGCGCCGACCAGGAGGGCATGCGCAACCGCGGCGAGACCTACGCCAACCAGGTTATTCCCGAAGCGCGCGGTCGTGCCGCCCAGATCGTGCAGAATGCGATCGCCTACAAGCAGCAGGCCATTGCCGAGGCCACCGGCGAGGCCAATCGCTTTCTCTCCGTGCTGGCGGCCTATCGTCTTTCTCCCGCAGTAACGCGCCAGCGTCTCTATCTGGAGACCATGTCGACCATTCTGGCGCACGCACCCAAGATCATCATCGATCCCAGCGCGGCAAGGTCGGGGGTGGTGCCCTATCTGCCTCTGCCTGCGCTGGCGGCGCAGCAGAACTCGGCCAAGCCTACGGTCAGCGTCACTGAAGGGGCAGCAGCAGCCCAACCAGCAAGGGCGGGCGGCCAATGAACCGGAACGTTCCCATCGTTTTTGGCGTCGTGGTTGCAGTTCTTGCCATCATCGGCCTTTCCAGCGTCTTCACCGTGAACATGACCGAGCAGGTTCTGGTGCTGCAGTTCGGCAAGCCCATCCGGGTGGTCGCAACGCCCGGTCTGCACACCAAGCTGCCTTTCGTGCAGGAGGTGGTCTATCTGCCCAAGCAACTGCTGGCGCTCAATGCGCCGTCCGAAGAGGTCATCGCGGCAGACAAGAAGCGCATGGTGGTCGATGCCTTCGCCCGCTATCGCGTAACCAATCCCCTGCTCTTCTATCAGTCCCTGACCAATGAGCAGACCGCCGCTGTGCGCCTGACGCCGCTGCTGTCGTCGAATGTGCGCCGTGTCCTTGGTTCCAAGGATCTCAGCGTCGTTCTGTCAGCGCAGCGCGCTGCGCTGATGCAGGATATCACGCGCAACATGAACACCGATGCCGCAGGCTTTGGGGTTCGCGTGGTAGATGTGCGCATTCGCAAGGCTGACCTGCCGGAGCAGAATTCGGAGGCGATCTATAAGCGCATGCAGACCGAGCGCGAGCGTCAGGCTGCCCATTTCCGGGCCGAAGGCCAAGAGACCGAGCAGCGCATCAAGGCGCGCGCCGACCGCGAAGTGACGGTGATACTGGCCGAGGCACGTCGGGAGGCAGACATCCTGCGTGGTCAGGGCGATGCCGAAAAGACCAAGATTCTCGGTGCGGCCTATGGGCAGGATCCGAAGTTCTTCGCCTTCTACCGTTCGCTGCGGGCCTATCGCCGTGCCTTCGCCCATGGCAGCACCCGCCTTATTCTTTCTCCCTCAAGCCCGTTCTTTCGCTATTTCGAACATTTGCCCGCGGGCGCGCCAGAGGGGCCGGGACATTAGGTGTTGGGGCGCTGGCGCCTTGAACTGTCGGGTGCTGCGGCTGCGCCCATGTGGTGCGCGCAGAGCTGGCAAAGCGATGGTGGGGATGGGATTGCTTGGACATCCGGGCGGTCTTGCCGCAATTTCCTCACGATCTGTCGCCATATCCGGAACGACAGGCTCTGATTGGCGCGTTCTTGCCTAGACTGGCGGGACGGCCACTGATTCGCTGTTTGAGGTCCCTCATGCGCCTAGCATTCGTCACCGCATTGGTTGTGCCGCCCCGCAGGCTGCTGGCCAGCGCGTTTGCCGCGATGCTGCTTGTCGCCTGTCCGGCCCTGCCGCTTTTGGGGCCTGCCAGTGCCATCGCCCGGCCGGCGCCTGATAACTTTGCCGACCTTGCCGCACGGCTGCTGCCGACGGTGGTCAACATCGCCACCGAGCAGACGTTGAGGGGAAGCGCGGTCGGCGATCAGAACCTGCCGGACCTGCCACCTGGTTCGCCGCTGGAGAAGCTGTTCAAGAACTTCATGGGGCGCAACCGGGCTGCCCCGCAGCATGTGACCTCGCTGGGATCGGGCTTCATCATCGATCCCTCCGGGCTCATCGTCACCAATAATCACGTGATCGAGGATGCCGATTCCATCACTGTTACCTTGAATGACGGCACGTCGTTACCGGCGCGACTGCTCGGCCGTGACGTCAAGACCGATTTGGCTCTCCTCAAGGTGTCGGCGCGCCATCCCTTGCCCTTCGTCAGATTCGGCAACTCGGATCATGCGCGCATCGGTGACTGGGTGATCGCCATCGGCAATCCCTTCGGGCTGGGCTCCACGGTTACCGCCGGAATCGTCTCGGCGCGCAACCGTGACATCAATGCCGGGCCTTATGACGACTTCATCCAGACCGATGCGCCGATCAATCGGGGCAATTCCGGCGGGCCTCTTGTCGACATGAACGGCAATGTGATCGGGGTTAATTCGGCGATCTATTCGCCCAGTGGAGGCTCGGTCGGCATCGGTTTTGCCATCCCCTCCAACATGGTCAAGCTGGTGGTGGCACAGCTGCGGCGCTATGGCGAGGTGCGCCGTGGCTATATCGGAGTACGCATCCAGGCGATCACGCCCGATCTTGCTGCCGGCTTCGGCTTGAAAAACACTGAAGGCGCCCTGGTGGCGGAGGTTACGCCAGGTGGTCCTGCGGCCCGGGCCGGCATCCGCAAGGGCGATCTGATCCTCGGGTATGATGGCCAGCCGGTGCCGGATTCACGGACCTTGCCGCGGATCGTTGCCGACACACCGATCGGACGCAGTGTCCCGGTTGAGATTATTCGCAATGGTCGGCGTCTGTTCCTGCATGTTGCCTCGGTATTGATGAAGGGCACACCGGCACCGAGGTCGGAGGTGCCGCGCCGTGCATTTGCGAGGACCCGCCATTCTCGTCTTGGTCTTGCGCTGGCACGGATCGATGCCGCAACGCGCAGTCGCTTTCACCTGGCATGGCGGAGCCATGGCGTTGTCGTCACCCATGTTGACCCGAACAGTGAAGCTGGCGAGAAGGATTTTCGTCCCGGCGATGTCATCGTCGAAGTGCAAAACCAGCCCGTGGATTCTCCCAAAGCCTTCGCACTGCTGATCGATCAGGCCAAGCGCAGTGGCAAGAAGGTGGTGGTGATGCTGGTCAATCGTGCCGGCAATCTGACCTTTGTCGGCGTGCGGCTCGGCGGTTAGGCGGCCGCGCGCCACAGGGCGCAGAGGCCCTCTTCGATGGCTTGAGGTTCGTTCAGCCGACACAGGCTGGCACGCGCCGCCCGCCTTGATGTGTCGCTGCGGGCAAAGCCATCAATATACCAGCCAAGATGTTTGCGAAAAATCCGCACGCCATGATGGTCGCCATGAAAGCGCAGGCTTTCGGCAAAGTGCTGAAGCGCAATATCGAGCTGTGCCCTGCGGTCAGGGGTTGTGTTCGGGGTTTCGCCGGCAAGGGCGGCGTTCAGCTCGGCGGCAACCCACGGCCGGCCATAGCTGCCGCGACCGATCATGATGGCGTCGGCGCCTGACTGCTCAAGCGCCCGGCGCGCGCTCCTGAGATCGACGATGTCACCGTTGACGATCACCGGGATCTGGACCGCGCGCTTGACCGCGGCTACGGCGGACCAGTCGGCTGTGCCGCCATAGAATTGCTGGCGGGTACGTGCGTGGACCGTGACCGCCTTGATCCCAACGCTCTGGGCGCGGGTGGCAAGTTCGGGCGCATTGCGCGCCGCATCATCCCAGCCCAACCGCATCTTGAGCGTAACCGGTCGGCTCGTGGCGGCGACGGCGGCTTCCAGAATGCGGGTGGCATGCTCGAGATCGCGCATCAGAGCCGCGCCCGCGAGTGCTCCCGTCACTTCCTTGGCCGGGCAGCCCATGTTGAGGTCGATGATATCGGCACCGGCCGCTTCAGCGAGAGCTGCACCCTGTGCCACCCAGTGCGGGTCCCGTCCCACCAGCTGGATCACCATCAGCGGCAGACCTGCTCCGATTGCTGCGCGCCGTACCACATCGGGGCGTCCGCGTGCAAAGCTGTCACAGGCCACCATCTCGGTGGCGACGTAGGCGGCGCCACACTGGCTGGCGACGCGCCGGAAGGGCAGGTCTGAGACCCCGGTCATGGGCGCGAGGAAAACACGTGCTGGAATCACCACATCGCCAATGGCAAGGCTGCTCACGTCACGAACTCCGTGGCGCGATAACCCTGCAGAAACAGAAGCCCGCGCAGATCAGCGTAATCGAGACGGGCTGCAGCCGCCTCTGCGACCACGGGCTTGGCATGAAAGGCGACGCCAAGACCGGCACGTTCGATCATGGCAAGATCATTGGCGCCATCACCGACCGCGAGGGCATCATTTTCCTTGAGACCAAGGCGTGCTGCCTCCGATTCGAGGGTCTCGAGTTTGGCCTGTCGTCCGAGAATGGGTTCACCAACCAAACCGGTCAGACGTTCTCCGTCGTCGAGCAGGCGATTGGCGCGCTGTGCGTCAAATCCGGCGGCGAGGGCGACACGCTGGGTGAAAAAGGTGAAGCCGCCTGATACCAGCAAGGTACGGGCGCCGTGATGGCGCATGGTCATGACGAGGGTGCGGGCGCCTGCGGTCAGACGAATACGTTCGCGCATGACCTCTTCGAGGGCATCGAGGCGTAACCCTTTCAGCATAGCTACCCGTTCACGCAGGGCTGGCTCGAAGGCGATTTCGCCGCGCATGGCACGCTCGGTGATGGCGGCAATCTGCGCCTTCAGCCCGAGCATGTCGGCAATTTCATCGAGACACTCGACGGTGATGACGGTCGAATCCATGTCGGCGATGAGCAAGCGCTTGCGCCGGTTGCCCTGCGCCAGGACGTTGATGTCGGCGTGGTGGCCCTCTGCCGCGGCGCGCGCGTCAGCAAGGACGGCTTTGGGCTCACCGGCAAAAGCGATATCGAAGGCTTCGTCCTCAAGAAGCCAGTCGATGTCGCCGGCAACGCCATGGCTTGCAGCGATCGCACGCAGCGGTCCCGCCAGCTCATCAGCGGTGCGTGCGACGACATTGAGGACAAAGGCGAATGGCTCTTCCACAGTTCACCGCGCGTCAGCGTTCAGACCCTGGGCCGTGTCTCGGGCAGGCACGGCCTTGCGCGCGAGGTTTGGCAGAAAAGGCGCGGAGGCCGCAACTATTTTGCCGGAGCAAGGTCCGCTCCTTCTCCCCGCCGCTATGGTCGCAGTCCGACTTGAGGCTTCGACCCTGCGTCAAAGACGACTATAGAACGCTCCCATGATGCGCCCGGATGCTCCCCTTGCGTTTGATGCCGTGCTGTTGGCCGGGCCAACCGCCAGCGGCAAGACCGCGGCCGCCTTGGCTCTGGCGGAGAGGATTGGTGGGGCGATCATCAATGCCGACTCCATGCAGATCTATCGGGAGCTTGCGACGCTGAGTGCAGCGCCCGGCTCAGGCGACCGGGCCCGCCGCCCGCACCATCTTTTCGGCCATGTCGGGGTCCTCGAGGCCTACTCGGTGGGGCGCTATGTGCAGGAGGCGGGCGCGGCGCTGACCCGTGTTCGGGCCGAGGGACATGTGCCGATTTTCTGCGGGGGCACGGGGCTTTATTTCACGGCATTGGTCGATGGCATCGCCGACATTCCCCAGGTCCCGCCTCAGATCCGTACCGCCGTCGCCAAGGCGCGCGAGGAGTTGGGGCCGGCCCGCTTTCACGCCGAGCTGGTGCGGCGGGATCCAGCCAGTGCCGGGCTCAATCCTGCCGACACCCAGCGAACGCTGAGGGCCATGGAGGTGCTTGAGGCCAGCGGCGCGCCTCTCAGTTACTGGCAGAGCCGTCCTGCACCCGCCGTGCTTGCCGGTCTGAGGCTTCAGCGCTTTGTCCTGTCGCCGCCACGCGCCGAGCTCTATGGCCGCATCGATGCGCGCTTTTTGCGCATGCTCGACGAGGGCGCCCTTGAGGAGGCAAGAGCCCTTACGAATCTCGATCAGGGTCTTCCGGCGGCCAAGGCCCTGGGACTGCGCCCGCTCAAGGACTATCTGGCCGGTCGCTCTACCCTGCCAGAGGCGGTCGTCCGCTCCCAGACTGCGACGCGCAACTACGCCAAACGTCAGCTGACCTGGTTTCGCCAGCGGATGGCGGATTGGAACTGGGTAGGTGACGGCAACATTATTATCATAAATTCGCTATCAGATACATGAAATTGCTTGACGCCATTGAATTGGAGTTCTAGCTTGCGCCGCAGCAACAGAGGCATCTTCATGCTGTCGATGGTACTTATTAACGCGCCGCTGGATGGGAGAGGCTGATACCTCTTCCTCACCGGCGGCGTGCGATCAGGGGCGGAGACGCCCCTTTTTCTTTTATCCCCTGTCATCAACCTGCCTCACAGAGTAAGGACCTTAAGTCATGTATGCGGAGACTGCGCGTGCCCGTCCCCAGGAGCCGGCTTCCGTCGGTGCGCTGAGCCTGAGCGGGGCAAAGATCGTAATCCGTGCTCTTAAGGAGCAGGGCGTCACGCATATTTTTGGCTATCCGGGCGGAGCAGTATTGCCGATCTATGACGCGCTCTTTGAGAGTGAAGGCATTATCCACGTGCTGTGCCGCCACGAGCAAGGCGCGGCCCACGCGGCCGAAGGCTATGCGCGTTCGACGGGTAAGGCGGGGGTGGTACTTGTGACCTCAGGACCTGGTGCCACCAATGCAGTGACTGGCCTGACCGATGCGCTGATGGATTCGATTCCCGTGGTGATGCTGTCCGGGCAGGTGGCAAGCCATTTGATCGGCACCGATGCCTTCCAGGAATGCGATACCGTTGGCATCACTCGGCCGTGCACCAAGCACAACTGGCTCGTCAAGGATGTCAATCTGCTGGCGCGCACCATCCACCAGGCGTTCCAGATTGCAACCAGCGGCCGTCCGGGTCCTGTCGTTGTCGACATTCCCAAGGATGTGCAGGTCAAGACCGGAACCTATGAAAGCAAGGAGAGTGCCCGTCATCCAGGCATTCGTCCCAAGCTCGAACCGGAACTTGTCAGCATTGTGCGCGCCGTCGAGATGATGGCTGCCGCCAAGAAGCCAATCTTCTACACTGGTGGCGGGATCATCAATGCGGGCCCGGAGGCCAGCCGCCATCTGCGCGAACTCGTCAAGTTGACGGGATTTCCGGTGACATCGACCTTGATGGGGCTGGGCGCGATTTCTGCAACGGATCCCCAATGGCTGGGCATGCTTGGTATGCACGGCACCTTCGAAGCCAATCACGCCATGCATGACTGCGATTTGATGGTGTGTATCGGGGCGCGCTTCGATGACCGGGTCACCGGACGGATCGATGCCTTCTCGCCGCATTCGCGCAAGATTCACATCGACATCGATGCATCACAGATCAACAAGATCGTGCGGGTCGATCTTGCGATCGTGGCCGATGCCGGGCGGGCGCTTAAGGAAATGCTGCACTTCTGGAAGACGCAGAATCGCGCCGTCGATGCGGACGCATTGGCGCAATGGTGGAACCAGATTGAGACCTGGCGGCGCCGGCGCTGCCTTGAGTTCCGGTCGAGCACAACCCAGATCAAGCCGCAACTGGCGATCGACCGTCTCTATGCTGCCACCCGCGGGCGCGATCTTTATATCACTACGGAAGTGGGCCAGCATCAGATGTGGGCGGCGCAGCGCTTCGGCATTGATGGCCCCAATCGCTGGATGACCAGTGGTGGATTGGGCACTATGGGTTATGGACTGCCGGCGGCGATCGGCGTGCAGGCTGCCCATCCCGAAGCGCTGGTCATCGACATCGCGGGCGAGGCATCGGTTCAGATGACGATCCAGGAAATGTCGACCGCCGTTCAGTATAATCTGCCGATCAAGATCTTCATCCTCAACAATGAGTGGATGGGCATGGTGCGCCAGTGGCAACAGCTGCTCCATGGCGAACGCTATTCGCAGAGTTATTCAGCGGCTCTGCCGGACTTCGTCAAGCTCGCCGAGGCCTATGGTTGTGTTGGCCTGCGCTGCACGTCTCCCGATGAGCTTGATGACAAGATCGCACAGATGCTTGCCGTCGATGCGCCAGTTCTGTTCGATTGCCGGGTAGATCCCAAGGAGAACGTCTATCCCATGATCCCCTCAGGTGCGGCACATAATGAGATGATTTTGTCTGGTACCGACGAAGATGCACCCACGATCGACGAAGATGGAAAGATGCTGGTGTGATGCTGCAGAAGTCCTCCCCCATCGAGCGCCATACCATTGCGGTTCTGGTCGATAATGAAGCCGGGGTGCTCGCCCGTGTCGTGGGCCTGTTTTCCGGGCGCGGCTACAATATCGAAAGTCTGACTGTCGCCGAGACCGATCATGCCGCGCGCACCAGCCGGATCACCGTTGTCACCTCCGGGACGCGCCAGGTGATCGAACAGATCGAGGCGCAGCTTGGTCGGCTCGTGTCGGTGCATCGTGTCGTCAATTGGACCATTGCCAAGCCCGGTATTGAGCGCGAGATGGCGCTTGTCAAAGTTTCCGGTCATGGCGAGAAGCGCACTGAAGCGATGCGCATCGCGGAAATCTTCCGTGCCCGCGTCGTCGACACCACGCTCGCGAGCTTTGTGTTCGAGATCACCGGCCCACCCGACAAGCTCGATACCTTCATCGACCTGATGCGCCCGCTGGGCCTCCTCGACATGTCACGCACCGGAGTGGCGGCGATCGCCCGCGGAGAGGGTGCGATGTGACGGCTTGCGTCGTCCGGCCGTTTCCGTCTTCTGCCGGGCGAACAGACGTTATCGGTTGGGACGGGAATATTTTGTGGCGCCTTCATGCCTGGGCGCGGCCTCGGGCAGTCGGCAGTGATTTTATCCAAGGAGCAGGAGAATGCGCGTTTATTATGATCGGGACGCCGATCTGCAGTTCATCGTCAACAAGAAGGTTGCGGTCATCGGCTTCGGCAGCCAAGGCCATGCCCATGCCCTCAACATGCGTGATTCCGGGGTCAAGGAGGTGGTGGTCGCGGCCCGTCCGGGCGCCAGCGCCAGGAAAGCGGAGGTGGCCGGCTTTCGCGTCATGAATGTCGCCGACGCGGCCAAATGGGCAGACGTGATGATGATGGTCACACCCGACGAGCTGCAGGCTGATATCTACGCGCAGGATCTTGCCGCCAATATGAAGAATGGTGCGGCGCTGCTGTTTGCCCATGGATTCAATGTGCATTTCCGGCTGATCGAACCGCGTCCTGATCTGGACATTCTCATGGTGGCGCCCAAGGGCCCCGGACACACAGTGCGCAGTGAGTTTGAGCGCGGTGGCGGGGTTCCCTGTCTGATCGCAGTCCATCAGGATGCCTCGGGCAATGCCCATGATCTTGGTCTTGCTTATGCAAGCGCGATCGGCGGCGGGCGTGCAGGTATCATTGAAACCAGCTTTCGCGAAGAGTGTGAAACCGATCTCTTCGGCGAGCAGTCGGTGCTCTGTGGCGGACTGGTGGAGCTGATTCGTGCCGGCTTCGAAACCCTGGTCGAGGCGGGCTATGCGCCGGAGATGGCGTATTTTGAATGCCTGCATGAGGTCAAGCTCATTGTCGACCTCATTTATGAAGGCGGTATCGCCAACATGAATTACTCGATCTCCAATACCGCCGAATATGGCGAGTATCGCACTGGTCCGCGTCTGATCACCGACGAAACCAAGAAGGAGATGAAACGCGTGCTCGATGATATCCAATCGGGACGTTTTGCCCGCGACTGGGTACTCGAGAACAAGGCCGGCCAGCCCTACTTCAAGGCTACACGCGCACGTAACAGTGTCCATGCCATTGAAGAGGTGGGCCAGCGCTTGCGCGCGATGATGCCCTGGCTGTCGAAGAACCGCCTGGTGGATACCGAGCGCAATTGACCTTAAGGGGGCAATGCGCCTAATCCGAGGTCGGGCTCTGTGTCCGGTTCGCGAGCCTTTGGGCTGGCGAACCGGCACTGTGCCCGTTGCCGTCCGCCGTCTTTGGAGGTCATCGACATGGTGATGCTGGGAACACCCCTGAGCGCAAATGCCACGCGGGTGATGCTTCTGGGAGCGGGCGAGCTTGGCAAGGAAGTCGCGATTGAGCTGCAGCGCTTGGGCGTCGAGGTGATCGCGGTGGATCGCTACGCAAACGCCCCGGCGCAGCAGGTGGCGCACCGGGCCCATGTCATTGACATGACCGATGCCGCCGCGTTGCGGGCTCTTGTGGAACAGGAGCGGCCTCATCTCATCGTTCCGGAAATTGAGGCGATCGCCACGGAGGAGCTGCTGCGCATCGAGGCTGATGGCCTTGCCACCGTCATTCCAACAGCCTTTGCTGCACACACCACCATGAACCGCGAGCGGATCCGCGTCCTGGCAGCCGAGGAGTTGAAGCTGCCGACCTCGCCCTATGCCTTTGTCGCATCCTGCGAAGAGCTCAGAGCAGCGGCCCTCAAGCTGGGTTTCCCATGCTTTGTGAAGCCGGTGATGTCGTCCTCCGGAAAAGGTCAAAGCCGACTGCGGACACCCGAGGAGGTTGATGCGGCCTGGCAAACCGCCCTCGATGCGGGCCGTGTGCGCAGCCCGCGCATGATCGTGGAAGGCGAGGTTGAATTTGATGCCGAGATTACGCTTCTGACCGTGCGCGCGGTCAATGCTGGGCAGATCACGACGCAATTCTGCGCCCCCATCGGCCACCGTCAGGTTGCCGGTGACTACGTAGAAAGCTGGCAGCCGCAGGCCTTGTCCGCGCTGGCGCTGGAACGGGCTCAGCAGATTGCCGGCAAAGTCACTGATGCACTGGGTGGCTTGGGCATCTTCGGTGTCGAAATGTTTGTAAGGGGCGATGAGGTCTGGTTCAGCGAAGTCTCGCCTCGTCCCCATGATACCGGTCTTGTGACGCTCGTCAGCCAATACCAGAGCGAGTTTGCCCTCCATGCACGGGCCATACTTGGGCTTCCGGTTTCACCCGTTCTGCTCGCCCCTGGCGCCTCAGCGGTCATCTATGGTGGCTGCGATGCTCCGGCGATCAGCTTTGATGGCATCGATGAAGCCCTAATGGTGCCAGACAGCCAGTTGCGGCTGTTCGGCAAGCCGCAGTCCTATGTCAAACGGCGTATGGGCGTTGCTCTGGCACGGGGCCGCGATGTCGAAGAGGCCCGTGCGAGGGCACGCAGCTGTGCCGCAAAGGTGCGGCCGCGTGCCAGCGCCTCAGACTGAGGCTGGCGTCAGTCGCAAGAAAGCGGTCCCGTCAGGTCGGGTTTTCCAGGCTGAAGGTTTCGCGCTCGTCATCATAGGCGAAGAGTTCGGCGAAGCGCGCCCAGCTGACAACGGCACGCAAGGTTTCTTCGGCGGCGTCTTCGGACATGTAATCCTCGAGCTCGTCGAGAAAGCGGCTCCAAGGCGCGGTGTGGCTTGCGCGCTCGTCGAGTACACGCCGGATGTGGGCGGCGAGCGGCACGTTGAGGCTGACAGCGCGGGCGAAAATCCGCTTGCGCTCATCGAGTTCGGCATTGACGAAGCTTTTGCCCAGTTCGGTGAGACGGATATCGCCGCCCTCGATTTCAGCCAGGCGCAGCATCTGCAGGGCCTCGGCGACGGGGAACAGCTCATCGATTTCAAACTGCAGATCGGAGGCGATATCGGGAAGGTCTGCCTTGCCATTATAGGGCGGTGCCTCGACCGCCTCGAGCAGACCGGAGAGCACGTTGGCCGAGACCCGTGGCAACAATGTGCCGATCGTTGCAGCTGGCACCCGTTCGGGCAGTTTGGGACCGCGTTCGCGCCGGGCCGTCATCTCGACATAGATGCGATCGACCAGCGCCAGAAATTTGGGATCGTTGCGGTCACGCGGCTTGGGCAGCTCCACCATGATCTCGGTCACGATGCGCCCCGGATTGGTGGAGAAGATCAAGATCCGGTCACACATCAGCACGGCTTCTTCGATGTTGTGCGTGACCAGAATGATGCCCTTGATGGGGAGCTGCCCCTCGCCCCACAGTTCGAGGAGGTCGGTGCGCAGGTTCTCCGCCGTGAGCACGTCCAGCGCCGAGAAGGGCTCATCCATCAAAAGGATGTTGGGATGCACCACGAGGGCCCGGGCAAAGCCGACGCGCTGGCGCATGCCTCCAGAGAGCTCGCGCGGATAGGCGCTTTCGTAGCCGTCCAGGCCAATGAGGTCGATCCCGGCTAGGGCCCGCTGACGGATTTCCTTGGCAGGAAGGGCGAGGGCCTCGAGGCCCAGTTCGACGTTCTCCAGCACCGTCAGCCAGGGGAAAAGTGCAAAGCTCTGAAACACCATGGCGATGCCGCGCGCCGGTCCGCTGACCTTTTGACCGAGATACTGGACATTACCTCCGGTCGGGGCGGACAACCCTGCAATCAGGCGCAGAAGTGTCGATTTGCCAGAGCCCGAACGACCAAGGAGGCCTACCAGCTCATTGTCGTGCAGGGTCAGGTTGACCCCGTCCAGGACGAGGAGTTCGGCACCACCCGGACGCGGAAAAGCCTGACGGACGTTACGCACATCGAGCAGCGGCGGGGCCTTCATCACGGTGTCGGACATGATTGTCGGCTCCTTCAGGTGAGGCGGAACTTGCGTTCAGCGTAGTTATAGAGTGGGCGCCACAGCACCCGGTTGACGATGACGACGAAGCCGCTCATCACCAAGGTACCAAGCACGATACGGTGAAAATCGCCGTCATTGCTGGCCTGCATGATGTAGGCGCCGAGCCCGTGCGCCTCCACGGTGCGGCTGCCCCAGCTCGCCAGCTCGGCGACCACGGCGGCATTCCATGAGCCACCCGAGGCGGTGATGGCACCGGTCACGTAATAGGGAAAGACCGCCGGCAGCGCCACCTTGCGCCACCACAGCCAGCCTTCGACGTGCAGGTTCTGGCTGGCATCCCGAAGTTCACGCGGCAGCGCCGACGCGCCCGCAATCACATTGAAGAGGATATACCACTGGGTGCCTAGGATCATCAGCGGCGAGAGCCAGATGTCAGGGTTGAGCCGAAAAGTGACGATCACGGAAACCGCAATCGGGAAGAACAGATTCGAAGGAAAGGCCGCCAGGAACTGGGCCACGGGCTGCACTATTCTGGTCAGCCGGGGGCGCAGACCGACATAGATGCCGATCGGGGTCCAGATCAGACTGGCCAGGGCGATAAGGACAAAGACCCTGAGCGCGGTGAGCAGGCCCAGAAACACGGCCTCGCCCACATCGGCCAGGCTGAGGCTTTGGGAGATGAAGCGGGCGGCCTGCCACAGAGCGAACGCGAAGCAAATTCCAAGCGCGCCATAGATGAAAATCTGTCCGCCGCGACCATGCTTGCCGAGATTTTTGCCCGCGGCTGAGAGCAGCTTGGGTGGACGGATGCGATAGGTGCGGCGCATCGCGGCGCCAAAGGGGGCAGTCAGCCGATCCAGGAGGCGCGAGCGGCGATAGACCATGAGAGCCCAGGATTCGGGGGAGTCTGCGCTCGGCTCGATATCGATCTTGAAACGGTCGGCCCAGCTGACCAGTGGGCGAAAAAGCAGCTGGTCATATATCAGGATCACGATCGCCATGGCCGCAATGGCCCAGCCGATGGCAGGTAGATCGCGCTGGCTGATGGCCAGGGCGATATAGGAACCGATGCCGGGTACCGCGATATTGATATGGCCGACGCTGATGGCCTCGGCCACGGTGATGAAGAACCATGCTCCTGACATGGACATCATCATGTTCCAGATCAGGGCGGGCATGGCGAAGGGGACCTCGATCCGCCAGAACCGGCCCCAGCCGGTCAGCCCGAACATGCGGCCGGCTTCCATCAGCTCGTCAGGAACGGTGCGCAGGGACTGGTAGAAGCTAAACGCCATGTTCCAGGCCTGGCTGGTGAAGATGGCAAAGATGACGACAAATTCGGCGCCAAGCTCCATCCCTGGAGCGAGGGAGAGGAAAAACAGCGTGGTCACCGAAATGAAGCTGAGGATGGGCACCGACTGCAGGATGTCGAGCAGCGGGACGAGGAACGCCCCGGCGCGTGCCGACTTGGCCGCAAGTGTGGCGTAAGTAAATGTAAAGGCTAGCGAAACCCCGAGCGCGATGAGCATGCGCAAGGCCGTCAAGACGGCGTAATAGGGCAGGGCCGAGGGGGCGAGGCTCAAAGGCTCGGTCTGGAACCTGGAAAGCGGCAGAACGACGGTTTGGCTGGCATCGGCGAGGGCGACGAGAAAGCCGATGACGAGGACAGCGGCCACCACATCCCATTTATCCGGCACGAAACGCCGGGTTTCGATGGAGACGGGCGGCAGTATTTTCATGCCCAGCGACTTTCGATGCGTTGGGGTGGCAGACGGGGGCTGGTTGGTCGGGAGGCCGTAACACTTGGGCGCGGCCGGGCGCAAATAACCACGGCTGGGCGCTGCGGCCAAGCGCTTTTTGCTGATTGCGGGCGGGAAAGCGCAAGTCCGTGCGAGGGCCGAAATCACCGCCATTTGCAGAAGGAATCGCGCGTCCCGCTATTGCCAGTGTGACCGGCTTTGCCCTAAATGCTGATGACGAACTCGTGGCTTATCCACGTTGGTGGCCAAGAGGCATTCGTTAAGTTTCTTCGAATAGTTTTCGAGGAACGGATGTGAGATCGTGTGGGCACGTATGTGTCGGCGCGACGGGCGAAACGGATCCGAATTCATGACGATGCGCGCAACCACAAGGATGATCACGGGCATGGAC